>NZ_CAJPGZ010000016.1:0-236767 GCF_905339865.1 Burkholderia sp. BCC1993
TTTGATTGTAGTGGCTAGATAGAAATGTCCGCTTTTGGCTAGATAGAAATGTCCGCTTTCGGGCCGCGTAAGCTGTCCGGCCGCCGGGTGTCCGGCGCCGGAGGCTGCGATGGCTGCAACGGAGCGGATCACGATGACGATGCGTGAAGTGGATCGGCTGAAGGTCATTGAGGCAGTGGCCGAGTGCCGGCTCAAGCCCGCCCAGGCAGCCGACCGGCCCCCGATCGAGACCGCCGGCCGCGCCGGACCGCGGCTACTGCGTACCCATCGTGCCGTACGAAGAGTTGAGCGAAGGCGACGACAGCAGATGCGTCCCGTCACTGGAGTCCGCGCGTGCCCGGATGAGCGGTGTCTTTTCGTCCTGTGCCTGCGTGCCGGGCAATCCTGACGGAGCGGGCTCACCGACACGCGCACTGCCGACGCGATCGGAAAACTGGCTCCTTGCCTGGTCCCACATCGTCTTGCCGTCGTTCAGCAACACGTCGCCGATCCCGAACGGCAGGCCGCCCACGGCGCCCGTCCACGTCGCTTCCGCGAGTCCGAGGCTCCACGGCTTGTGCTCGATCCCGTTGGTCGCCATCTGCGTCAAGTCGTTTGCCGCGATGCCCTCCGTGACGTTCACCAGCATCCTGATCCCGGTTCGCGCCAACAGGCTCGGTATCGCCTTGATCGCATCCGCGGCCAACGTCGCATAGCCGAACGACATCGCACCGAATAGCGCACCGCTCGCCGCGCCGATCTCGAGCGCCTGCGCAAAGCCTTTGCGGGTGAATTCGTTGCCGGGCCGGCAGTCGTATTCGAAGCCCGAAAACCCGACGCCGAACATCGTGTTCGTGGTGACTTGCGTCAGGAAGTTTGCACTCGTGGCGGCGAGCTTCGACGTCGTCGACAACGTGATGTTGAAGCACGACGACGCCGACGAGGATGCCGTCGAACTGCCGGCGGACGCCGTGGACGCTGCACCGTCGACGAGCGCATCGCCGCCCGCCTCGCCGGCCGCCAGGCCGTCGGCCATGCCCTCCTCGAGCACGGCCACCGGCGCTTCCGCCGCGCCGAACGTGAAGAAGCTCAGGACGAGGCCGACGACCATCAGGGCCGCCATCCCGATGCCGATGCCGACCTGCTCGCCGACGGTTATCTTGTTGCCGGACGGATCGGCAAACACGAGCGGGTTGTTGCCGACGAACAGGTACGGGCTCGCGGTCTGGCGCGCCGAATCGGCCGACAGGAACCGCCTCAGCCCCGGCGAATACAGACGCGCGCTGAAGTTGTAAAGCCCGCTTGCGTCGTCGTATTCGCGCCCCATGAAACGGAACGGCACCGCGGCCTGGTTCGGACCGTCGCTCGATGCGAGCGAACCGAACGCGCGATACGCGAATCGGGCAACGAGCTGGTTTTGACTGTCGACGACGGCCCAGATGCTCTGCGCCGCATCCTTCAACGGGAAATAGCGCTGATCGCTGGCCGCGGCCACGAGCCCCGTCGGCCCGTAGACGAACGCCGACCACGTGCCGCCGAGCAACGCCAGCAACGGGCGCCGGCCGAGGCCGTTGAAATAGACGTCGGCCTGCGTTGCGCTGCCGCGCAATCGCATCACGCGCTGATCGACGCCGTTGTATGCGAACTGCTGCGTCATGCCGCCGTTCGCCGACGCGACGCCCAGCACCATGTTGGTCGCCGTGTCGTAATCGAGCGTCATCGTGCCGGTGTCGGTCAGGTTGCCGCGTGCGTCGTAGGTGAACGACGTGCTCGCGCCGCCGTCGATCGTCAGCGTGTCGAGCCGATTCGTGCCCGCCGTATGGACGAACGCGTATGCCTGCCCGCCATCCTGCGTCAGCGACCAGATATTGCCGTTTGCGTCGTACTGGCCGACCTGCTCGCTTCCCGTCGACGCATCGTCGACCAACGCATCGACCAGCCGGCCCTGTGCGTCGTAGCTGAACGCGGTCGTCGACGTGCTCGGCGTGTCGAACGCCAGCGAGATCGTGCGGGATTGCGGGGCCCCGTTCGCGTAATAGCCGTAGCCGATGGCGAACGACGCGCTGCCGCGGCCGGCGACGGCGACCGTCTGCGACACCGGCCAGCCCGGCGACGCATAGCCGTATGCAGCCGCGAGCGTGCCGCCGTTGCGGATCTCCTGCTCGATATCTCCGTCGGGGGTGTACGCATACGAGGCGATGTCGGTCGGCGTCGTCGGGGACGAGCCGATGCCCGTCACGTGTGCCGCCTGATCGTACCGGTAGTACACGTTCGCGAGCGGTGACGACGACGGATACGCGATCGAGACGATCTGATCGAGATTGTTGTACGCGTAGCCGACCGCGCCGCTTGCCGCCGGCAGCCCGTCCACCGCGAGCGTCGCCGCCGTGACGCGACCGTTCGCGTCGTACGTGAACGATTCGTTGACCTGCACCTGCCTGGCGCCGGCGATGTTCGACGGCGCAAGGTTGTAGGCGACCGATGCAGTCTTCCGCCCGATCCGCGTCGGGTCGTTGCCGTTGCCGTCGTAGTCGTTGCGACGAACCACGGTAAACGGTACGTCACCGCCCGGCCATCCGGGGTCGCTCGCATGCGCGCTCAGCGTCGATTCGTCCCACGGCTGCGCGACCGTGCCCTGTTCGGTCACGCGGCCGAGCGCGTCGTATTTGAAGTAGATGAAGCCGAGCGTATCGGGATCGAGCGCCGGCTGCACGAAGCGAACGCGCGAGCTGCGATCGCAGATGAACGCGGTCCCCGCGCTGTCGGTATCGGTCGACTCGAGCGTTCTGCCCGCGCCGTCGCGCTGCAGCGCCGACACGTATGCGGCCGGATCCTGCTGCGGCGAATCGGTGAAGCTGTTTGGCTCGCTGATCGACGTCGTGCTGCCCGTCGCCGAGAAATCGACGCTCGCGAGACTCTGCCCGGACACGGCGCCCGTACGGTCGCTGATGCTCGATCCGACTTCGCGGCCGTGCGTGTCGCGCAGACGCAGCAACTGGTTCTTGACCGGCCCCGTCACCGTCTGCGCGACATAGTTCGCGGGCAAATCAAACGCGCCGGTCGTATTCGCGCCGAATGCGATTTGCGTCGTCTGGCGTTGCGCGCTCGTCGTGCTCGCCAGATCGTGCACCGCGTACGCCTTGCCCGGCGCGCCCTGCTCGATGCGCCGGGTGCGCGGCGATGCTTCGAACCGATAGCCGAAGTACGGATAGCCCTGGTCGTTCGAACGGCTCGCGACGCCGTCGTTCTGCCCGGCGTAGTAGTCCGCGACGTCGCCGGTCATCGCCCACGTATCCTGCGTCGCCGCGAGGAATGCGCCGACATCGACGAAGCTCGCGCGATAACCGAACAGCGGCTGCGTCGCGCCGCCGCCGAAGCTGGCCGGCGCACTGCGCGTAATCGCGATCGTGCGGCCGAGTGCATCGGCGATCGTGGCCGACACCACCGCGTCGCTGCCCAACCATTGCTGGGTCTGGCGCTTGCGCCCCGCGCCGTCGCGGAACGCCACCGCCAGCCGCACGCCGGCGAGCATCGCGACGTTGGTCAGCGCCAGCGTATTCGGGCCGGTCGACAGGCGGATCGCGGCCGGATCGCCGGCGTTCACCGCCGTGCTGAACAGCAACTGACCGTCGCCGAAGAACGCCACGCGGCCGTTGCCAAGCACCAGCAGCCATTGCACCGGCAGGTTCGGCGGCGCGCCGAGCGGGTTCTGCACGATGCTGCCGTCCGGTGCGGCAAACGAGAACCCGGCGGCGGGATCGTAGCCGATCGAATAGCCGGCGCCGAACGTCACGCCGACCGCACCGGCGAGCGTGCCCTGTGCCGCGATCTCGACATAGAACGCGGTGGTCGACGCACCGCCGAAGTTGCCGCCCTGCCAGGTCAGCGTGTCGTTTGTCGCCGCCGTGTGCTGCAGCGCGCCGCCCGAGCAGCGCCAGTTCGTCGCGACGTTGCCGGCCGCCCAGCGCTGCTGCCACTCGTCGCCGGTCATGAACGTCTCGAGCGTGCCACCGAGATCGGGGCTCACCGACAGATCGGCGTTCGGCGCGGCGGCATCGAACCTGCCGCCTGCATTGCCCTCGCGCGACAGGAACGCGATCGACATCGTCTTCACCTGCTGGTCGGTGCCGATCGTCGCGGTCAGCCGCTGGAACGCGTTGTAGCGGCGCTGCATCGTCGTGCCGGCCGCATCGAGCGTCGCGGTCAGCAACCGGTACGACGGATCGTAGACGCGCACCGTCATCTTGCTGACGAGCGGCGTGACGAATACGTTGTCGAGCAATACGACGTCGCTGCTCGCGTTGGCCGCCGCCACCGCGAGCGTGACGCTGCCCTGCCCCGCCGTCACCGGAATGCCTAGCGTGCAGTAGACCCACGTGCCACCGGAATCCGCGAACGGCGCGAAGCGCGGCGTACCCGCCGTGCCGTCGACGCTGAGCGTCGCCGTGAAACCCGCGCCGGCCACCGGCGTGAAGCCGGCCGGCGTCTTGTACCAGAAGCCGAGCAGATAGGTGGCGTCGACATTGGCCGGCGAAAGCTGCACCGACACCGTGCCTTCGCCGTTCGGTGCGAGCGCGAGGCTCGTCGTGCCCGTGTGTGCGTCGCCGACCACCGAGCGGCAGCCGTTGACGTTCCACCCGCGTCCCGTCTCGTACGATTCGAAGCCGTAATACGCGCACTCGCCGCGGGCGACCGACGCGTTCGTGAACAGCGCGACGGCGAACGCGGAATCGGTGCCGTACAGCGTCGATTGCGCGACGCCCATTGCATCGCGGGTTTCCGTCGGCTGACCGTACGGCGTGCAGGCGATCGTCGCGGTCGATGGCAGCCAGCCCTGCGGCGCGGCGCCCGCATCGCGTCCGGTGAACGGAAACGGCACCCGTCCGTTGGCGCTGCGGATGAATTTCCCAGCCTGGGCCGGCACCACGACGCCGTCGTACACGCACGGGAACAGCGCGTAGGTGCTCGCCGACGCCTGGGACACGACGGCTTCGCCGCCGTCGCGGCGCCAGTGCGTGACGCTCTGCGCGATATCGCCGAACCGGTGCTGCGCGAGCAACGCGGCGGCCAGCGCCGGGTCGTTCATCTCGTACGCATAGAGGGTCGTGTTTCTGAACGTCTCGAGCTGCCCGGTGCCGCCGTACGTCGTGGTGTCGGTGCCGACGACGTTGCCGGAGAACGGCGCGGTGAAGCCATCTCCCACGTAGCGCGCCGTCTGGCTGCTCGTCACGCCGTCTTCGATCGTGGTCTGCGTCGTCCGGCACAGGAAGCCGCCCTTCAGGTTCAGCGTGCCCGCGCCCGGATCGGTCGGCGACGCCGCGCGCGCGACGTACACCTTCCACTGCGTCGTCGTGGACGCCAGCAGCGCGCCGGTCGTGTCGTAGGTGTCGACCTGATGCAGCTGTCCGTCGAGCATGTCGTAGAAATCGCTGCCGTCGCGCACGTTCAGCCCGTTCAGGTAGCGGTTCACGGTCCGCCCGAACTGCGGCCGGGACGGGTCGCCCGTGCCCGGATAGACGATCGACGTGTAGTACTTGAATACCTGGCCGGTCGGATCGCACGCAGCGGTTGCCGGCTCCGGCGCGAAACAGGTCGCGCTGGTTTGCCCGAGCCCGTTGTCGATCGACAGCCCCGTCACCGCGTAGTGATGGAGACGGCCTTCGACCGCGTCGCCCGCATAGCTGTGCAGGATGATCCGCGACGCGTTGTCGAAATCGCCGTCCGCGCCCGGATACGCGACGAACATCCCGGCGCCGCCAGGATACGTGCCGGCGCCGACGTCGCCTTCATCGGCCGTGTAGATGCGCTCCTGCGCGAAGGCCTGCGCGGAGATCGACACGCGCCCGTTGCGCAGCAGCGTCGCCGCGGCCTGATCGCTTTCGGGCGACGTGCTGTCGCTGACGAAATACGCAAGGAACTGCGGCGCCTCGTCGATCACGGCTTCGGCATTCAGCACGTAATTGCCGTCGCCGCCGAGCGCTTCGTTGACGCGCGCCTGGATATCCGCGCACGGGGTCTGGCCGACGACGCCATCCCATTCGCACGCGTGGCCGCGGAAGTACAGGTACTGGCCGAGCGTCAGCCAGTCCGTGCCGCCCCCCGACGGCCAATTGGACGTTTCGCTGAAGTCGATCGGCAGCGTCTGTGCGGGCGTGGCCGGCTTGCGTGTCCATGCGCCGAAATCGGTATTCGGATCGAACGACAGCACCTGCGCGGTGGTGTCGCCGCCGCCGTTCGGATACGCGAGGATACTCAGCGCATAGTCAGGGCCATAGGCATAGCGCTGCTCGAGGCCGGTCGGCGCGCTCTCCGCCTGCAGCGTGTTGTTCTCGAGCCAGGTCTTGCCGTTGAAGCGCAGCACATGCCCGGCCACCGCGACGAGTTCGTTGCCGATCGAGCCGGCGATGCGCTGGACGCCCGGATCCTCGCTGTCGATCCGGTCGTCGAACGTGTGAGTTTTCATCGGCAAGACGGGCCGATACAGCGCGTCCCACTGGACGATCGTCACCGTATAGGAGATCTGCGTGTCGCTCGTACTGAGCAGGTTGCTGACCGCGACGAACGAATCGGACGGGCTGAGCGTCACGCTCGACGGGCTGGACGCCGAAAAATTCCCGATCTGCGATCGGGTTGCCGCGCCCCACTTCAGGCAGGCGTCGAGCGCGAACAGCGACACGTTGCCCTGCATGTCGAGCAGCAGGTAATACTCGTTGTACGCGACCGCCAGGGCCAGCGCCTGCACCGTGAAGTGCTCGACCGTCCATGCGGCATCGGGCCACCGCCAGGTGACGCGGTCGTAGCTCGTGGCCTCATGGACCACATCGGTCGTCGCCGCGATCAGGAACGTGTCGCCGCCCGTGAGCGACACACTGCCGCTCGGGCTCGAATACGTGAGGCTCGGCGTGTTGTAGCCGGTCACGACGCCGTTGATCGTGGCCGGAATCCATTGGGCCGGACGGGCGTTGTCTGCCTGGAAGATATAGACGGTCGTGCTGTTGCTGGCCGAGCCCGGCGCGAACGACAGCGCAAAAAAATCCTCGCAGGCGACCACCTCGAGCGACGACAGATCGAGGCCCGTGGTATTCCTGAACAGCACGCCGTCGGACGTCGGCTGCCACTTCCGCCAGCTGCCGAGCCAGCTGTACACCTCGACCGACAGTGCGCCGCTGGCCGTCCCGTACCAGGTCACGACCGCGTAGCCTTTGCCGAAGAACACGCGCGGCGTCGCCCCCGCGAACGACGTGCCCGTCGGCGGCGACACGGAAAGCGAGCGATCGCAGATGTCGAGCGCCTGCTTCGTGTAAACGTAGGTCGCCGTCGCGCCTTCGCTGTACGTGATCGACTTGAGCGCGCCCGGGCTCGCGCCCGTTGCCGTCGCATCGAAGTAATAGTCGAACGCGAGGCCGGGCAGGCTTTCGCCGGCCGCATTACTGAGCACGATGCCGGTCAGGAAGCGCTTGCAGGTGTCGCCGAACAGCTCGCCGGTGTGCGACGTGACGTTCGCGACCGGACTTCCGGCGCCACCCGCCGGGCTCGACGGCCGATAGTCGAATGCGAAGCTGAACAGCGGTGCGCCGGTGGCGTCCGCTACCGCGATACGTTGCAGATACAAGGTTTCGTAGCGGTCCTGATACGCGTTCGGCTGCGTGTCGGGCACGGACTTGTGCGGATCCGCGTATTCGCGCGGGCTCTGCGGCGTCGTGTTGGCCCACATCTTGTCGCCATACTGCAGCACGACCTCGCGGCCGAACACATCGGTCATGCCGGTCAGATAACAGGCCTTGGTGTAAGGTAGCCCGCCCGCACCGACGAGTTGCTCGACGTTCGGCAGCAACCCCGCGCTCGTGCGCGGCCAGTCGTTGTAGCGATACGCGATGCCGTCGCCCCACGGGTTCGTCACGGCGCTCAGATGCCACGCGCGCGCGTACTGGTACTGGCCGTCGATCGATCCGCTGCTGCCCTGCCACAGCGCGACCGGTGCGCCCGACGTGCCGTTCCCCGACGCCCACCGCACGCCCCATTCGATACTGTTGCCCACCGATGCCGCATAGTTGCCCACGTTCGCGCTCAGGCCGCCGAACGACAGCCTGAGCCCGTTGTCCTTGACGATCACCCAGCGCTCGTAGCACGCGTAGTAGAGGATCTTCCAGAATTCGTAGTTGACGAGCTGATACGATTCGCCGCCGTCGAACACGTTGAGCACCGCGCCGTCGAGCGCCAGTTCGTACAGTTGCTGATTGGCGTCGTCGGCGAGCTGCCACGCGGACGCACCCGTCGACGATACGCGCGAGGCCGGCGACAGCACGAGGCCGTTCGCGCCGAACGCGGCGACGGCCGCGGCCGGTACCGTGCCGCCGTTGACGAGCGAATCGGCGATCGTGCCATTCATCGAGAAAACGAACGGCGTCGTCGGCTCGCGCGCGAGATCGGTCGAGATGCTCTGGCTCACGTAGCAGTAGCTGCGGGTGGCCGGCATCAGCGAGCCCGCGTCGTTCAGCACGATGGTCGGCGCCGGCATGGTCCAGCCAAGGCCGAGCGCGCCGGTCGGCGCATCGCGGTTCCACGTGATCGCGCCCTCGTGCACGTTGCTCTGATAGAGCAGTGACAGCGTGAGGTCGAGATTGTCGCCCGCGGTACGTCCCGGCATCGACAGCAGCGTCTGCGTGAAGTTGATGTCGCCGCGAAACAGGTTGACGCTGCTGCTCAGATCCCCGACGCTGCTCGAATCGAACTGGAACGTACGAATGGCCGGGATCTGCGAATTGGTGGCATCCGCAGGCATGGCACTCTCCTTGAGAGAGATGAGCGAGATGAGCGCGCCGGGTGCGGCGCGTGCGGGCAAACGGGGGCGAGCGCCCCCGCCCGTCAACCGACGAGACCGACTACGACGATGCTCGCGTAGCTGTTTTTGTCGTCCTGGTGATTGTTCGACCCGTCGGACATCCAGGCCCAGACGCCGCTGGTCTGCGCATGCGAATGGTTGCTCGGGTCGACACGGGTCTGGTTCGGGCCGGCGCCGATGGTGCGCACGTGGTGATCCTCGGCGTTCGGGTATTGCGCCTGGAATCCGGTCAGAAAGCTGACCGCATTGGTGATCGTGGCGCCCATCGGGATCGACGTCTCGCCCGTACCGACTTGTGCCTGATACGGTACGACCACGAAACCGGGATCATTGATCGACGTCGCGATCAGCGAGCCGGTCGCTGTCGGATTCGCCGCACCGTTGCCGGACGCGTCGTGCATCGCGGCGGTCGCCGAGATCGACGAGGTATTGTTGATCGGCGACGATGCACCGACCGATACGGTTACGGTCTCCACATGATGATCCGTGTTGCCGTAGCTCAGGTAGAACCCGGCGAGCGTGGCCTGCAGGACTGGATTCGGCGTGCCGGGGAGCAGGATTCCGGGGCTCTGGTTGTGATCGGCCACCGCATAAGGCGGGCTCAACAACACCTTCGATGTGGGTGCGCCCGTCCACGCAATCACCGAGACCGTGACATACGACGCATTCTTGTCGATCGGATGCCCCGATGCGTCGTCGAGCACGACTGCCGCGCCGACGGTGATTTGCTGACTGCTCGGCTTGCCCGTCGTGAGCAGAACGCTCATTTGCTCGAAGTGGTGGTCGTCGCTGCTGCCGAACGACAGCTGAAACGACGCGATTCCGGCAAGAAACTGCGTGACGGGATTATTGAAGTTAAAGGGTGTCGAGCCACCATTCAACACCACATTTTGACTCAGGATTTCCAGCGCCATTTTGGCCCCCGTTTCATTGTGGTTGAACAAAAAATGCAGCCGTCTTTTCTTGTGGTACAAATGATGTGCGACCGACGATCAAATATCAAGGTCGGTTTGAAAAAAAATGGACGCCCGCGGGCGCGCTTTCGGATCGACGGCGACTCGTAAAGTCCTTACCGACTTGGCCCTGAAAGCTCGTTGCATGACTGCCCGGTTCGGTGCATTTTTTGCGATTTGCTTTCATGACCGGAAGGCATGTCGCTGCGATAGTCGAAGGCTGAATGTCGACCGCCGGCGTCTGACCGCCAAGATCCGAATAGAAGCAAGAGACGAGCCATCACAGGTGTTCGAAACGGAAAGACGGACGGCCGTCAGGTATGTGCTGAAGCGGGGACGCCCTGACGTATGAGCCCGCGTGTACAAGGTGTGGAAGCGGGAGAAACGGTGCCTGGTCGACGGCAGACGCGTTGGCCGGAACGAACCGCCCGGCGGTCTGCATTCCGCATGCAGGCAATCTGCCAGGGATATTCAGGTTATTCGGCTGTTCTTCCGGCACAGAGATCGATCCCCGTTTAAGTAGAATGATTTTCGCTGGACTCGGCAATATCTTCGAGCTGTTTTCTGTAAACCCGCCACTTCCAACGCTATTTCAAGCCCCCTCGCACTCCACCCAATTTAATTCAGAATAAATATAGAACCATAAATTAACATATAAACCATCGCCATATAATATTTGAAATTTTTATTCAAATTAATACAATTGCACCTCCGAATATAATTGACTCCATAAGCGAGAAAAGCGTGACTGCGCCAGATATGCCGGCATCTCCGAATAGACGAAGAACGGAGTCAGCCCATAGCGTAAGCCCTGTCGATCACATTTCCGCAGGAAAGTCGGCCCCGCCTGTGTCGCCGCCTCCAGCAAGCTGCGTAGCGGCATGCCCGCGGTCTCATTGAGCACGACGTGAAGAATCGGATAGAGTGCGTCACGCTCACGGCACTCGGTTTGGCGACATGCTTCGCAATACGCCTCCCAGCCTTCGGCGGTGCGGTCGATCGGTGCAGGGACGGCCGCGCGGACGTGCGCGGAGACGACGTCATCGAGACATTTCCGATTGCCCTCCAGCACCGCGAGATTCTTACGCCGAAATGCATCTTCGATCAGCGCGCGTTCGGCGTCGTCGATTGTCCGGAAGCCCGCGTAATCTTTAGCGCCCCAGGCTTCCGCGTAGTCCCAGTCATCCAGTGACCGGATATCGTTCAGTCTCTGCCCTTCGACGACATAGCGCACGAGCGTCGGACACATGTCCATGACGAACAGCCTCTGATTCAACGCGTCCATGGTCCTTGCCGGCATTCTGTCGACGAGGTACTCCAGCGACTCCGCGTTTCCGCGCCAGTGGACGCGCACCGCCCAGCTCGCCACGTCCGGTGCGGCGGCCCGGTCATTCAACGGTCCTGCCACGGTCAACAGTTTGTCCAGTGACCAGGTCGTCACGGCGGCATAACCCGGATGAAAAGCCACGATTGAAGCGCGATCGCCATAGCCAAATCGCGCGAGCACGTCGAGGTACTGTTCGAGCCGCTCCAGGTGCGCACGCACGCATCAAGCGATTGATTCAATACTGGTTTATCCGGTGTTCAAGCGAAAGGCGATCCCGTTCGCGCGCCCGGGCATGCTTGTTTCCGTCGACTCAATTTGTCGGATTTGATCAAGAATCCGGCGCAGATTGCGCTTCCGGTTTCCATAGACTTACTCGCATATAGGTAACGATCCGTAATACAGCAGCGAGACATGCGAACCCGATTGCCCGCGGACGTGTACCGCACGGCGTCGGCCCGATCGCCGGACGCATGAGCATGGGGTGAAAGTCGGTCTAATTATAAGTTATGCGAACGAAACGATATTGACGAAACCCGGTGCCGATTGCGGTCGCCGGGCTTGATTGCGCGAGCGAGTCGCTTCGGGGAACGGTCCACGCGGCACGACGAGGTGGGCGCGCCAAATCGCTAACGGGCGCGCGATGTTGGGGGGGCGTTGCCATGTGTCGATCACGGTGCCATGTGATCGGCGCGCGACAGCGATCGGAGTTATGCATACCGGTGCGTCGCAGGTGATGCGGGCACTTCGCCGTTCCGCGGGACGGGGTTGGGTAGAGGATCGAGAGGGATCTTCGATCGCATCGCCGCCGCATGAGCGTTCACGGCCACGAGCGATGCCAGTGCCGCGGCGGTGCATGTCGACGTTCGGCGATGTCGGATGCCACACACGATACGAACAATCAAGTACACGACCGATGACGATCAAGCTACGTGCGAACGCGACCACGAACAAGCCGGCGGCCATTGCCCTGGGGGCAGCGTTGGCATTTTCCCTGCCGGCTGGTGCGGCGGGCACGCCGGTGCTGACATCGCTGGGGCAGTCCGGCGGGCTATTGATTCCATACGGATTCACGCTGCCTGAAGGAACATTCGAGGGGCAATACAACAACTACATCGATCCACGGTTCGGGAAGCAGACGACGAGTTCGGACATCGTCTGGGGCGCGATCGGCCTGTTTCCGCACGTGGAGATATCCGGCGGTCTGGCGAACTATCCAGGCGACGTACGCACGACGGTGCCGGGCTACGACCACATCGTGCTTCGACATCTGATGGCGAACGCAAAGGTCTCGATTCCGAAGTTCTTCACATACCAGCCGGACATCGCGATCGGCATCAATGACGTTGGCGGGCAAACGCATTACTTCCGGTCCACCTACGGTGTCGTATCGCAAGTGCTCGGGCCCGCGACGCTGACGGTCGGCTACGGGCACGGCGACCGGCTCGACGGGGTGTTCGGCGGCGCCGAGCTTCGGCTGTGGCACACGGGCCTGTCGCTGCTGGCGGAGCACGATTCGAAAACGCCCTATGCGGGCATCCGCTTCCAATCGCCGCCGATCAAGTGGCTGGCCGACGCGAGCCTCGTGGGCACCGTGATGCGCTCGCTCAGGCATACGGACGGGATCGCGCCGCGCACGTCGTTCTCGATCGGCGTGCAGATTCCGCTCGGCAGGCGGTTCGATGCCGCGCGCTGCGGCGACGGCTTGTGTAGCGACGCGCCGGTTGTCGCGGCAGGCACATCGGCGCCGGACGACGTGCGCGCAGCGGACGACGACACGCTGCGACCTGCGGCCGCGCTCGCGCCGCTCAGCGCATTCACGCGGATCGAGCCTGCCACGCCTGCGGCGGCGGACGCGTCACGCGACGATCGAGTCATGCCGTCGCTTCACACGCCGCCGGATCTCGTTCGGACCGCCGCGCCGGCAGTCGACGCGGCGCCGGACCCGGCGGCGCTCGACAGGATCGTGCGCGCGCTGACGGACGCCGGACTCGAGCGCGTGCGCGCCGGCATGGCGGGCGCGGATCTCGTCGTCGAATATGAAAACCACCGCTACAACCAGAACGAGGCGGACGCGCTGGGCATCGCGCTCGGCGCGGCAGCGGAGTACGCGCCGAAGGGCGTCGAGACCGTGCGCATCGTAATCAAGAAGGCGAACGAGCCGGTGGGCGAGGTGAGCGTCGATCGGGCGGACTACGCGCGCTTCGTCGCGGGTGGCGCGTCGACCGCCGCCGGCGCGTCGCTGTCGATGCGCACGCGGCCGACGCACGATGCTGATTCGATTGCGTGGGTGGGCAACGCCCGCGCGCACGGGCTCGTACGGATCCAGATCGCGCCGGTCACGCACTACCTCTACGGCACTGAGTACGGCAACTTCGACTACTCCGTGGGCGCGAAAATCCAGGGCTTCGTGCCGCTGTGGCGCGGCGCGGAACTGTATTCGAGCGTGATCGTGCCGATTGCGAACAGCAAGAACATGGACAACGGCCGCGTCTACGACCAATACCGCTTGCGCGGCGGGCTGTCGACCGTTGCGCTCGTGCAGAGCTTCTGGATTGCGCCGCGCGTTTTCAACGTGACCGCGCTCGGCAAGTTCGACCTCCAGTACCTGGGCGTCGAGAACGAGACGACCGCGTTCGTACCGGGCCGTCCCGACGTGGTGCGGCTGAAGCTCGCCTATCTGCATCACGAGCCGGGCAAGGATGCGCTGCCGGCGGAGAAGAACGCGCTGCTCACGTACCGGTGGGTCGAGCCCGCGTGGAAGATGTGGATCGAGGCGGGCGTCGCGCGCTATGTCGGTGGCGACAAGGGCCCGCTGATCACGTTGACGCGCTGGTTCGACGACGTGTCGTTCAGCGTGCAGGGATGGCACAGCGGCCACGGCTCGTTCGTCGGCGCGTCGGTCAGTTTCCCGTTGACGCCGCGCCAGGGCATGAAGCCGGGGATCGTGCAGATCAACGGGCCCGAGCAGTTCTCGCTCAATTTCCGCACGCGTGTCGGATCGTCGAACTATCTCGCGCAAGACGGCGCCGAGAATCTCGACTTTGCCTACAACGCGCAACAGTTCCTGCTCAACCAGGGGCGCTTCAGCGCCGAGTACTTCGCGACGCAGCTTTACCGGATGCGCGATGCATACAAGCGCTACGCGCATTCCGCCGGCGTGGCGCCGCCCGCGACGGAGGCGGCGCTGCCGGCTCACGGCGTGCAGCCGTCGGCCGCGCGCGAGGCAAGCATTCAATGATCGAGGGACCGGAGAGTCCTCGGGAAAATCGAGTTGATCTAACGGAGAAAATCAATGAATACGATGAAGAAAGCGGCACTAAGGGCATTGCAAGTCGGCACGTTTGCGCTCGCGGGTACGCTCGCGGCCTGTGGCGGAGGTGACGACAGTCCGAGCACGACGCCTTCGAATGCGTCGTCGGCCACGATCAACGGCACGGCCGCGACCGGCGCAGCGATGGCGAACGCGGCGATCACGATCGTGTGCGCGACCGGCAACGGTTCGGGCACGGCCGACGCGAACGGCGCTTTCTCGGTCACGTTTGTGCTCGCGGGGCCGTGCGCGATCACCGGCACGAACGGGACGACCACGCTGCACTCGTTCGCGAGCGGCGGCGGCACGTTCAACGTGACGCCGTTGACCGAACTGCTGCTGACCTATCTGGCGGGGCAACTGGGCACGGACCTGAACGGGCTGCTGTCGGGCCTCGCGTCCAATCCGACGTATCAAAGCGCGTTGACGAACCCCGCTGCCGTTGCGGCTGCGGCGAATGGGGTTGCCCAGACCATCAAGAACGAAACCGGCGTCACGCTGTCGACGTCCGCGTTCCTGACGACGCCGTTCAAGCCAGGCCAGGCCGGCCAGGATTCGGACCTCGAAGCGCTGAAATCGAAGGGCGCGCTCGGAGGAAACGGCCAGCCGTCTGCGACGTTGCTCGGCAAGGTGGGTGACGCCGGCAAGGCAGCCGGCAAGCCCACCGGCGGCACCGGCGGCAGCGGCAACCCGGCGTAACGGCGAGCGAAGCCGCGCGCGGCGCCGTGCGCGCGGATTCACACCCGGCGCGTTGCCCGCCACGCGGTTCGATGTCGAACGCGCGCGCGCCCGGGCAACTGTGCAGAACACCACAGCGAACACGCCCGGTCAGGACAACGATCAGGCCGACGCCTGATCGCTGCAAGTCTGGAGCCGGGCGCCGAAGGGAGGCGACGCCCGGCTTGCCTCAACGCTCAAGAAAGGGCCTGAGCTTGTCTGCACGGCTGGGATGCATCAGCTTGCGCATCGCCTTGCTCTCAATCTGACGGATCCGCTCGCGGGTCACGTCGAACTGCTTGCCGACCTCTTCAAGCGTGTGATCGGAGTTTGTGTCGAGCCCGAATCGCATCCGCAGAACCTTGGCCTCGCGCGGCGACAACCCGGCGAGTGCCTCGTCGATCGCCGCGCGCATGTTCGCGTGAATCGCCGCCTCAGCCGGTGAACTCGCCGAGACATCCTCGATCATGTCGCCGAGTGTTGCATCGGCGTCGTCACCCACCGGGGTTTCGAGCGAGACAGGTTGCTTGGCGATCTTGAGGATACCGAGCACTTTCTCCTCGGACATCTCCATGCGCTTTGCTAGCACTGCGGGATGCGCTTCCTGCCCTGTCTGTTGCAAGATTTCGCGCGATATCCGGTTCAGCTTGTTGATCGTCTCGATCATATGGACCGGCACGCGAATGGTTCGCGCCTGATCGGCGAGCGCACGCGTGACCGCCTGCCGGACCCACCAGGTCGCATAGGTCGAGAACTTCCAGCCGCGCCGGTATTCGAACTTGTCCACGGCCTTCATCAGGCCGATATTGCCCTCCTGGATCAAATCCAGGAACTGCATGCCGCGGTTCACGTATTTCTTGGCGATCGAAATGACAAGACGAAGGTTCGCCTCGATCATCTCGCGCTTGGCCTGCCGCATTTTCAGTTCCGCGGCACTCATCTGGCGGTTGATCTGCTTGAGCTGCTGGAGCGGCAACGAGACCCGTGACTCGATGTCGACGAGTTTCTGCTGCGCCTCCTGAATCGCCGGCTGATGTCGCTCGAGCGCCGCGCCAAACTGCTGCGAGGTCGCTGCCGTGCGGTTCGTCCATTCGAGGTCGGTCTCGTGGCCCGGGAACGACTCGACAAACGCGTCGCGCGGCATGCCGCAACGGTCGACAGCAATCGCCAGGATGCTGCGCTCGATCGCGCGCACCTCGGTCACCTGCTCATGCACATTGGCGCACAGGCGGTCGATGGTCTTGGCCGTAAAGCGGATCGGCGCGAGTTCACGCTGGATCGCCGTGCGCACTTGCGCAGCGGCTGCGGAACGGGCACCGCCAGTGACGGGCACATCCGGCAACTGCTCGAACAGTGCACGCACGCGTGCGAAAATCACCAGACTGTCGTTCGTGAGTTCTTCGAGGCGCGCCGCGTTCGCCTTCTCCGAATCCCCGGCATCCGTTTCGACGTCGTCTTCGTCCGAATCATCGTCGGCGGCGAGTGCGTCCGCATCCTCTTCTTGGGACTCCGGCGTTATTTCGCTTTCATCGGCGTCGACACTGATGCCATCGACCAGTTCGTCGATGCGGAGTTCGCCTGCCACGATGCGGTCGACATCGGCAAGAATCGTGGACACGATCGACGGACACGCGGCAATCGCTTGAATCATGTCCTGTAGACCATCTTCGATCCGTTTCGCGACCTCGATTTCACCGGCGCGGGTCAGCAGTTCGCTGGCCCCCATCTCACGCATGTACATCCGAACCGGATCCGTGGTGCGGCCGAATTCGGAATCGACGGTCGATAACGCAGCTTCCGCCTCCTCGTCCGCCTGATCGTCGGATGCCACGGCCGGCGCATCGCTGGTCAACAGGAGCGTCTCGGCGTCCGGCGCTTGCTCGTATACGGCCACGCCCATGTCGCTGAACGTGCTGACGATGGTGTCCATCGCCGCCGTTTGGGCAAAGTTGTCGGGCAGGTGATCGTTGATGTCCGCGTGGGTGAGATAGCCGCGCTCGCGACCGAGCGCGATCAACGCGCGCATCTGGTGCTGGCGCTCCTCATTCTGGCGTGCCAGTGACGCGATGTCCGTCGGCGTCAGGGCCTGGGTCTTTCCCTTTGACACACGGCGGCCGGCTTTTGCCGTGGCTGTGATTTCAGGGGATGTGGAATCGTTCCGATCAGGAATTGCCAATACATGCTCCTCGACAGATGAGCCGACGATCGTCGCGAGCATGACGCCAGAATGGGTTGCCTGCCGGGATGCGAACGGAATCGTGATACGCAAAGATGGTCGAGGCCGGGACGCCTCGCTCGAAATCCGTATGCGCAGCTTGTGGGGGGCATGAATGATACCGGAAAGTATTGTGCGGCACAACACAGGGCCCTTGGATTTCCATACACTTTACCGGTGTTGCCCGCTCTAGCTGCGACAAAGGGGGTCGCAGTCACCCCCATGTCCCTGCTAGTGAATGCGTGCTGTCGACCCATTTTGGCCCGTTGGCTGGGCGCGGCGTGGGCGGCAGTTTCCAAGATGAAGCGGCCTCTTGAGTGTCCGAGTGACGCGATGGGCGACGATCCCTTCATGGCCAGAAACCGCCGCCTTCCAACACGCCCTTGGATATCTCCCCCTGCCCCTCCTCACGCCCCTCCGTACGTGGACTGCATCGGCCAGTTCAGATTGTTGAATGCCGTTGCGGCACGGTTGACCGTCGGCGTGGTCGCAGGCGGCGCGACGGGCAGCGCCGAAGGGCACACGTGTATGTCGCTCGCCTTGCGAGGCCGGCTCAGTGTGAGAACCGACGAAAAATCTACCGCACCAGCAAAACGCGGACTATCCAGGAACGGAACTACCGTACGCTGCGTGATCAGCGCGAGCGTTCTGGCGATCGAAACGTGGTCGTAAAACGCATGACCGATCGTTGCTTGCTTGACATACGGTGATACGACGATCGCCGGCACCCGAAAGCCGTACCGATCGAAACGAAACCCACGCTGTGTCAGAGTGCGACCATTCCGGCTCAAGTCGGACCAGCGACAAAAGGAACTTGCGATGGGCTTCAGTGAGCGCGCAGGGAAGCTCATCGGTTGCACCATCTCAAGTTGGTCCAGACCGATTTCGTCAACGGTCATTCCAACGAAGCCTGCTTCGTATTCATCGGCAAGAGAGATTTTCGTTACACCCGGATCTGTTGAGCGGCATCGAGCTCATGCATATGATCGCCAAAGGCCAAATTCAAGACCGTGGCATCGGATACACTCACTTGCACCAGTTTTACTCACTGAAAACATAAACAATCCTACTGATACCGCAACTTTTCACCATCTTCCCCTCACCGCCACAAAACCCTGGCGTTTCAAGCCTCCTTCTGTGGCAGCCGATGATAAGCGCGCCCGTGATACACCAAGCCCGAGTCCGAGGAACCAAGATGCACCGCCTGCACGGCACAGAAGAAAACCGTATGTGTGCCAATGTCGATGCTTCGGTCCACCGTGCAGTCGAGACTCGCAGCCGCAGTTGCCAGCGCCGGCGCACCTGTGACGAGACGGAGCCACTCGCCGTACGTGAAGCGCTCGCTCATCTGCACATCGCCCTTGCCCGCGAAGATCGGCGCAAGCTCCTCATGCTCGTGGGACAGCACGTTGATACAGATGATGCCCGCCGTGCTGAAGTGGCCATACTGGCGGCTGGACCGGCCTATGCAAACGAGCACCGTCGCCGGGTCGTCGGTCACGGAGCACACGGCGGACACCGTCATGCCGACATCGCCGGAAGGTGTCGTGGTGGTGATGATATTTACCGCGGCTCCGATACGGGCCATGGCCTCGCGGAAGGTCGTGCGGTCTGGGGAAAGTGCTATCACGGCGGTACCTCTCTCGGTTGACGGAACGGCGGTGCGGCTTCGTGGCGGAGCGCCACAGGTACTTCCACGAAGCAGCGTGGTGAAGTACCCGTGGCGTTGCACCGGTCATGGCCCGCGCCGCACCGTCAATGGGTTCTCGCTGCCAGTTGCGCTGCCGGCGCGTGTTATTGCGGGTGAACAGAAGCTGCGGGCCCCGAACCGACAAGCTGCTCTTTGATCAACTGTTCTTCGGCATCGTCGTAAAGGCCGGCAATGATGCGCTCGTAACGCGCCATCAGCGGCTTGCGGCGTTTCTTGCGCGTTGCGGTCATCACGCCGTTTTCCGGTGTGAGCTCCTCGGGGAATAGCCTGAACGCCTTGATCTGCTCTGCCCGCGCCAACCTCGCGTTGGCCTTTTCCACTTCTTCGCGGATCAGGTCGATCACGATCGGCGACGTGGCCAGATCAGCGTAGCGCGTGATCGAAGGGTCGCGCGTCCTGGCCCAGTCCATGGTGAGCGTGCCGTCGACTTCGATCAACGCCGTCAGATACTTGCGCCCTTCGCCAATCACCAGCGCCTCCGTGATGTAAGGGCTCTGGCGAAGTTCGTTTTCGATCTGCACCGGGCTGATCGTTTTGCCGGCGGCGGTGTTGATAAGCTCTTTCTTTCGATCGATCAGCTTGTACGAACCGTCCGCCCCGACGTCGACGATGTCGCCGGTATACAACCAGCCGTCCCGCAACGCGGCATTCGTTTCAGCTTCCTTGTTCCAGTAGCCGATGAACAGTCCCGGCCCGCGCACGATCATTTCGCCGTCCGGCAACACGCGTGTTTCCCATGCGGGGTCGTCAATCGGCACGCCGGAGTTGCCGGGCCTCGACCAGTCAGTGACCTGCGCGAGGTTTCCGCCGACCATCTCCGTTTGCCCGTAATTCTCTTTCAGGTTGACGCCCCACAACTGGAACAGTGTGACGACCTCGGGCGGCACCGGCGCGGACGCCGTATACGGATAGCGCAAATCGTCGAAGCCGATTGTGGCCAGCAACGGCTTGAAAACGAGCTCGCGGCAGGTGGCGTAGAGCTGTTCCTTGAACGGGTCGCTCGTGCCTGCGTCCAGTCGATCGGCCAGTACTTCCCGAGCGATGCCAAGTGCGAGCTTGTAGTTTCTCTGCTCGACTTCACTGCTGCCGTTCACGTGGTTGATGAGCTGGGTCGCGAATTTCTGATAGAAGCGCGGCGGCGCCATGTAGGACGTCGGCCTGACTTCCTGAATGCACTTCGCGAAATCGGCCGACACGTCGACGAAGTAAGGTACCGTCTTCGCGATCAACGGCAGCGTCGTCCCCTGAAGGCGCGCGACCGTGTGCGACAGCGGCAGATGGACCACCATGCGCTGCGGTTCGGACAGTATCGCCGGACAGAAGGTGGGCCACGTGAACGCACCCGCCAGCATCGACAGATGCGTGAGCATCGCACCTTTGGGCGCCCCCGTGGTTCCCGACGTGTAACCGAGGCTCACCAGGTCCGTCGACTTCGCAAGCCGCGACTGCTCACGCAGATAGGCGACTTCGTCGCCGGCAAAATCCGACGCGAACTCGGCAAGCGAAACGACATTCGTGCCGGTTTCACCGGGCGTGCGCTTCCAGCTCGGATCGAGCACCACGATTTTGACGAGCCTGCGGGACGTATCGGCCGCTTCCACGATCCGAAGCTGTTCGGCACTTCCGGCAAAAGCGAGTCTCGCTCCTGAATCCTCCAGGTAGTAGCGGACCTCTTCGACCGATGCGGTGAAATAGATGCCCACCGTCACCGCTCCCGAGCAGATCGTCGCCATATCGGCGATGACCCACTCGCAGGATACGTCGCCCATGATCGCAACCCGTTCGCCGCGTGCCACACCGGCCTCCCGGAGTGCTACGGATACCGAACAGACTGCGTTCGCATAGCCTTTCCAGGTGGTGGGTATCCACTCGCCGGCACGCTTCTGGAAGAACGCGTTTGTGTCGGCGTCGTTCTTCACCCGCTCGATCAGCAACGCCGGAATAGTAGTGGTGGCGAATTGACTGCCGGAAGTCCACGGTGCCGCGCTCATTTTCAGTGGTCTCCAAAGCGCTTGCGCCGTTCGGCGAACGAAGCCACCGCTTCGCGGCGCTCGGGCGAATTGAAAGTCAGCGTTTCCAGCGCGAGCGACGTATCGAGCAGCAGGTGGGCATTCTGCTTGACGAGCTTGTTGACGCAGTATTTCGTCCAGACGATCGCGTCGCGCGGGCCGCTCGCGAGCAGTTCCGCGTAATCGATCGTCGCGTCCAGCAGTTTGTCGCTTTCGACGATCTTGTTGATCATCCCCATCGCCAGCGCTTCTTCCGCGCTGACGAAGTCGCCCGTCATCAGATAGTGCCGAGCGCGGACCGGCCCGAGAAGAAGCGGCCAGATCACCGCTCCGCCGTCGCCCGCGACGACACCGGCATTGACGTGCGTATCGGCGAACCGTGCGGTCGGGCTCGCATAAATCATGTCGCAGAACAGCGCGAGCGTGGCGCCGAGACCCACGGCCACGCCATTGACCGCCGCCACGATCGGCACCTCGACCTCGAGCATGTTTCTCACGAGGTGACGGCCACCACGCGTCGCCGACGGGATATTGCCGTTGTCGATCGACTTCTGGTCGCCGCCCGAGCAGAAACCGCGGCCGGCGCCGGTCAAAACGATCGCCTTGACCGATTTGTCGTGATCCAGATCGACGAATACCTGTTCCAGCTCGTCGTGCATGTCCCAATTGATGGCGTTCAGGATTTCCGGGCGATTCATCGTGACAATCGCGACGCCGGACGACCGCTGTTCGACATTCAGATACTGATAGCGCGAAGACGTATTCATACGTAGGTTCATCCTTGACTTTGCTGCGGGTTGGCGGCCTGCGGGCGCATGGCGCGAATCTTCTCGAGCAACTCGTCGGTCGGGCGGACGATATTGTTGCGATCGTTGAAATGCGGAATCACGTAACGGCCCACCATCTCGATCGCCGACATGATCTGCTCGTGCGGTACCGAGTCGATATGCAGCAGCACCTCGTCGATTCCGAGCTTCTCGTATTGCTCCAGCTGACGAATGACGGTATCGGGGCTTCCGCACACCGTGGTGGCGGATTCGTTCAGCAGGTAGTCCCAATCTTCGGCGGCCCGTTGCATCGCGGGCACGCTTTCGGCCATGTATGCGTAGTTGTCCGCGAGTTTGGCGAGCCGCGGATACGCATCGGTCGAGATGCGCGCATAGTTCATGATCGCGCCGGCGTAAATGTCCTTCGCTTCCTGGTCGGTCTTGCCGATACCGATGAAGATCGGCATGCCGGCGCGCGGCTTGTGCAACGGCCCGGTCTCGTCGCGCTTCCAGCTCTTCCAGTAGGTGTCGAGCAGCCCCTTCTGTTTTTCCCATCCCTGATAAATCGCATGACTCATCACCGCAAGGCCTTCCGAGCCGGCCCACGCGTGGCTGTTCGCGCTGGTCGCGGCAACGCCGAGCACGGGATACGGTTTTTGCATCGGCTTCGGCACGAGCGACCGGGGCGGCACCTGGTAATACTTTCCTTCGAAGGTAAACACGTCTTCACGCATCGCTCTGCGCAGCAGCGCCATGCCCTCTTCCATCTGCGGCAGGGTTTCCTCCGGCGATACGTTGAACGCACGCATGGCGATCGTGGTGTTGGCGCGACCGCAATACATCTCCATCCGCCCGTTGGAGAGGATGTCGGTTGCCGCCAGCCGTTCCGCGGTACGCAGTGCGTGATTGATAGCCTTGGGCATCAACGCCACGGCGGGACGAAGCTTGATTCGCGACGTGACGGCCGCGAGATAACCAAAGACCACTTCAGGCGCCGAGCTCGACACGCCGCCAAGCGCAAAGTGTTGCTCCGACAACGCAACGAAGTCGAAACCCATTTGCTCCGCGAAAAGCGCTTCGCGAACCAGTTCACGAAGCCTGTTCGAGTAGCTATGCCCGACCTGCGTCTCCTGCTCGGACCAAAAACCGATTTTCAATGGCATTTTCTTTTCCTTGATAGTCGTAGTTTGCAAATTCACGGCGCGCGCGAACTGTTGCCCAGGTTCGGCCAGTGTCTCGCCGTAAAACCATGAACATCGTCCTTGCGCTAGATTTCGAAACATCTCAGCGGAAGTCGATAGGGATACTTATCGATTCGTCTTCCGCTTCGGCTTTGAATCCTCGTTGTTTCCGTGAATAAATATTGCCGCAGATCTCGCAGCATTTTTTATTCTTTTCATGCCGCCACCTCGTCGATACCGGCAGATCATGCTGCCGGCGCACCGGCCCTTCTACGTCGACGACTCGGCCGAAAATGCCGACGCGAGAAGTCTGGCCGTGGCATGCAGGCACGTCTCGCCGATCTCGCGTGACGATCCTCGCGCATCGCCGAGCACGCCGTTTCGCGAGATCGACGCCACGCCCTCCTTCCACATCCGGTTCAATTGCTCGGTCGTCATGGCGCCCACATGGCCTGCCACGAGTTGATCGTGTCGAACGCTGTCGGGGCGAAGATGGATCATGAGCGAGGTTTCGGCGATGTCGGCGTGTCCGCCCACGGATTCCGGATCGCCACCGGCTGCCTCGACCGCCAGTCGCCATTCGCGCAGCCACGCCTGATGATCCGTATAGGCAAGCACCTGGACGTCCGGCCCGACAGCCTCTCGCAAGCTCGGCAACATCGCATGAAGGGCATTGAAGTTGCCGACATGAGCGGAAAAAAGGTAGATGCGCTTGAATCCGTGCGTCGCGAGGCTCACACAGTAATCGTGGCAGAGCGCGGCATACGTGTGCTCCTGCAACGAGATCGTGCCCGGGAAGGCCATGTGGTGCTTCGAGCATCCCACTTGGATCGTCGGTGCGATCAGGGTTCGCCCCAGCAGCGTGGCGATTTCGACGGCCAGCGCGTCAGCATGATCGGCATCCATGCTCAGCGGCAGATGGGGGCCGTGCTGCTCGATCGCGCCGCAGGGAATGATCACGCGATCAAACTGCGTGGCCAATGCGGCCGCCACGTCCTCATACGTCATCCGGGCGAGATGCAGTGTTTCCGGTGGTTGGAGATTGCTCACGATCAGGCCTTCTTGTTGCGGGTCAGAAATCGGGATCTTGCGTCCGCGGTCTTCGCGTTGCCGAGATATCCACGCAGGTCATCGAGCGTCATCTGCAGCAGCGCTGCATCGTTCATCCGTGAGCTCTCGCGCAGCGTTCTCTTGATGGCGGCGAAGAGTTGCCGCTCCTTGCTGCAAAGCGCGCGGCATTTCGCAAGCGCGTCTCGCAGCACTTCGTCACGCGTGGATATCGCGTCCACCGCGCCCATAGCGAGCGCATCGCCGGCAGTGATCAGTTCGCCTGAAAACAGCAGCGAACGCGCGGCACGTTGACCGAGCAGCGTCGCTGCGTGGCGCATGCCTTTTGCCGCGGGCAACAAGCCGTGATTGATCTCGGGAAATCCCAGCCGGGAATCAGCGGACGCGACGACGTAATCGGCATGCAGCACCATTTCGAATCCCGCGCCCACCGCGTAGCCGTTGATCGCGCACACGAGCGGGCTCGGATACTGCTCGAGTTGCTCCAGGAACGCGTGGAACGCTTCCATGCGCGACAGCGCGAGTTCATGGTCCGCCACTTCATTGATATCGCCGCCGGCACAAAAGAACTTCTCTCCCGCCCCGGTGAGCACGATGCCCGGTGGCACGCTTTGTTGCGCGAAGTCGCTGAAGATCGAAATCAAGGCAGTGATGAGCGGTTCGCTCAGCGCGTTCGCCGGCGGCCGGTCTATCGTCAGCTGCACGAGGTCTGCATCGATGTGTGTGCAAATCAGTTCGTCGGTTTTCATACCTGATGCCTCGTCATTTTTGATTGGGTCAGTGTAGGTGCAGCGGGGCCAAATTTAATTTTGATTTGCCGGCGCCATGGTTGATTCGGCGGATTAAAATCGCGTCACTCAGATG
The DNA here is from genome assembly GCF_905339865.1 of Burkholderia sp. BCC1993. Taxonomy (NCBI): domain Bacteria; kingdom Pseudomonadati; phylum Pseudomonadota; class Betaproteobacteria; order Burkholderiales; family Burkholderiaceae; genus Burkholderia; species Burkholderia sp. BCC1993. The sequence continues at coordinate 24,944 of NZ_CAJPGZ010000016.1, forward strand.
GCCCACCGAATGTTGCGCTGAGGGCGGCGACTCATGAACTCACCGAGGCCGCGCACGCGCAGAAAGCGAGTGAACCGTGGAACCCGAAACGCCTGAAATCCGTATGTCCGCTTCGCCAGCCATGACAGACGACGTGAAGATCAACTATCAACCGTTCGATCCGGATTCCGTCGATTTGCCGGTCATTTCCGTCCTGCTGGAGACGAGTGGAAAAGAGGATGAACTGCCGATGCACGTTCATCGCAAGGGGCAAATGGTCGTCGCGTTGAGCGGGTCGGTCATGTGCCGATCGCCGAGCGGATGGTGGATCGTCCCGCCCAACGGCGCGGTGTGGATTCCGGGCGGCGTTCCTCACAGCAATCATGCTTCCGACTTCGCGAAGCTATACGTCATCTTCATTGCACCGGACGAAGCCGGCCTGCCGACCGACTGCCGCAGCTTCACGATCACGCCGCTCATCCGCGAGCTGATCCGTTCTCTGGCCAGATTTCCACCCGACTATCCGAAGGACGGCCCGGTGGGTCGGCTCGCACGAGTGTTGCTGGATCAGCTTGCGCAACTGGCGCCCGACGACGTCTTTCTCCCGATCTCCGACAATCCGCGGCTCCAACAGATCGCTTCGGCGTTGCTCGACAATCCCGCCGACCGCAGCACGATCGCGGAATGGGGGCGCCGATATGCGATGAGCGAGCGTACGCTCGCGCGGTTGGTGCGCAGCGAAACCGGCATGACGTTCGGGCGCTGGCGCGAGCGTCTGCATATCATCATTGCGCTTCAGCGATTGTCGGCGGGAGCGTCGGTTCACGCCGTCGCGCTCGAACTCGGCTATGAAGGTCCCAATTCGTTCATCACCATGTTCAAGAAGACCATGGGACAAAGTCCCGGCAAATTTCGAGTGGACAAGGACGCTTCTTCGCGTTGATCGAAACGCGGCGGCTGGCGCTACACCGCCGCGTCTTTCACAGCTCGCGCGCGCGCTCCCGCAAGATGAATTTCTGGATCTTGCCGGTCGATGTCTTCGGCAGTGGCGTGAAGACGATGGTCTTGGGCACCTTGAAATGTGCCAGCCGCTCGCGGCAAAACGCGATGATGTCCGCTTCGGTCACGACCGAATCGTCCTTGAGCGTGATGAACGCGCAAGGTGTCTCGCCCCACTTGTCGTCCGGACGCGCGACGATTGCCGCCTCCAGAACAGCGGGATGGGAATACAGCATGTCCTCGATCTCGATCGACGAAATGTTTTCACCTCCCGAGATGATGATGTCCTTCGAGCGATCCTTGATTTCCAGGTAGCCATCGGAATGCCAAACCCCGAGATCGCCCGTATGAAACCACCCGCCGGCAAATGCGTCGACCGTGGCGCCCGGATTCTTCAGGTAGCCCTTCATCACGTTGTTGCCGCGCAGAAAGACCTCGCCGAGCGTCTGCCCATCCTGTGGAACGGGCTCCAGCGTATCCGGGTGTGCCACCATCATCGCGTCGAGAACCGGGCCGCGTACACCCTGGCGAGCCTTGAGTCGCGCTTTCGCATCGAGATCGAGCGCATTCCACGACTCGCGCCACACGCATTGCACGACCGGCCCGTAAGATTCGGTCAGCCCATAGGCATGCGTCACGTCCCAGCCCATGCGTTCCATGCCGGCGATCACCGCAGCAGGCGGCGGCGCACCGCCGGTCATGACCTTGACGCCGTGACGAATGCCCGCTTTCAGCTCCGGCGCGGCGTTGTTGATCATGTTCAACACCACGGACGCGCCACAGAAATGCGTAACCGCCTCGGTGCGGATGGCATCGAGTATCCGCTCGGCCCGCGTATGGCGCAGAAAGACACTGGTGCCGGCCACCAACGCCATGGTCCAGGGAAAGCACCAGCCATTGCAATGAAACATCGGCAAGGTCCACAAATAGGTCGTGTGCTCGTCCAGATGCCACGATAGTGCATTCGACACGGCGTTCAGATATGCGCCGCGATGGTGATACACCACGCCTTTTGGATTGCCCGTCGTGCCCGACGTGTAGTTCAGCGCAATGGCTTGCCATTCGTCTTCAGGCATCGCGACAGAGAATTCCGTGTGCTCGGCCTCCTGCAGCAACGCTTCGTAGTCTTTTTCGCCGAGCAGATCGCCCTCTCCAAACTGCGGATCGTCAATGTCGATCACCTGAATGACGCGGCCAAGACGCGCCAGCGCTTTCTTCACTGTCGGCGAGAATTCGCGGTCGGTGATCAGCAGCTTCGCGTTGCCGTGGTCGAGAATGAACGCGATCGTATCGGCATCGAGCCGCGTGTTGATGGTGTTCAGTACCGCGCCGCAAAGCGGTACACCGAAGTGCGCCTCGAACAGTTCCGGCGTATTGGCCGCGATCATCGCCACCGTATCGCCGTTGCCGATGCCGCGCCCGAGCAGCGCACCGGCGAGTAGCCGGCAACGTCGATACGTTTCGGCCCAATCACGGCGAATCGCGCCATGCACGATGGCCGTGCGCTCCGGCCAGACAGATGCGGCGCGTTCGAGAAACGTCAGCGGCGACAAAGCGACGAAGTTCGCGGGGTCGCGCTCGAGTCCGATCGTATAGGGATTGTCTGCCGTTGTTTTCATGCGGGCCGCCCCATGGCTATGGCGCTCGCGCTCGCCGAAGATGCCCAGGTTTTCTGCGTGTCTCATCTCTCCTCCAGTTGCTTTTATGGTCACGAAACGCTCTGAAACGAGCGGCACGACTTCATTCGGAACGAGGCCACCGTGACTCGGACGAGAGCACCCGATCTCTTCATCGGCACGGGGCGCGGCTGAATGGCGTCAAACTTCCTGATAGTCGTGGATACGCTCTATTTTTCTCTGCTCCACCACGTTCAAACCGTAGCCCTCCAGGCCCACGATCGTTCGTTCGTGATTGGAGAGCAGGATCATGTTCTTCACGCCGAGTTCGGTGAGGATTTGCGCGCCGATTCCGTAGTCACGCAGTTCCGGCTCGGCAGGCTTGGGATGCATCATCGAACGCACACGTTCCGACACGGCCGTGGCACGCGACTCGCGGATCACCACGATCACGCCGCGGTTCTCGTCCGCCAGCAATCGCGCGGCGCCGCGTAGAGACGCGAGGTGGTGACCGCCCATGACGTCGTTCATGGTGTCCATCGCATGCATGCGCACGAGCACGGGGTCAGCGCCTCGAAGATCGCCCATGACGAACGCAATATGCTCGACCTGATCGATCCGGTTCCGGTAGACGACGATCCGCCAATGTCTTCCATTCGGCTCGGTAAAGCTGCCGTGTTCGACGGCCTCCACGAGCCTTTCCGTTCGTCGGCGATACGCGATGAGATCGGCGATCGTGCCCAGCTTCAGCTTGTGTCGCCGTGAAAAGGCGATGAGGTCCGGCAGCCTCGCCATGGTGCCGTCGTCGTTCATGATTTCGCAGATCGCACCGGCCGGCGCGAGCCCGGCCAGACGGGCGATATCTACCGCGGCCTCCGTGTGCCCTGCGCGCACGAGCGTGCCGCCGTCGCGCGCCATGAGCGGAAACACATGCCCGGGGGACACGAGCTCGTCGCGCCCCGTTTCCGGATTGATCGCAAGCGAAATCGTGCGGGAACGGTCGGCCGCCGAGATGCCCGTGCTCACACCGTCACGCGCCTCGATCGACACCGTGAAGGCCGTCTCGTGCCGCGAGCCGTTGATCCGGCTCATCAGATGCAGGCCCAGCGATTCGCAGCGCGCGCGTGTCATCGCGAGGCAGATCAAGCCACGCGCATGCGTCGCCATGAAGTTGACGGCATCGGGCGTGGCGAATTGCGCGGGAATGAAAAGGTCGCCTTCGTTCTCGCGATCCTCGTCGTCGACCAGAATGAACATGCGGCCGGCGCGTGCTTCTTCGATAATGTCCGACGCCGTCGCGATGTCGGCGCGCGAATCCACCGGCTGGCGGATCGATGTTGCGTTACTCATGAAACCACCTCGAGCGATGTGATCACGACGCCTGCGCCATGCCGTGAATCTGGATAGGCCGTGTCTTGTCGATAGGCAACGTCGTCTTGTTGGCAAGCCGTTTGAGCACGACGTTCGAGCGAACGCTGGCCACGCCGGGAAGCGACGTCAGCTTGTGCGTGATGATGTGTTCCAGTTCGACGAGATCCCTCGCCACCACCCGCAGCAGATAGTCGGTTTGTCCGGTCATCATGAAACAGTCCATGACTTCGGTGATGCCTCTCACCGTATCGGCGAAATTCTCCCGCGCCTGCATGCCCTGCCGCTCCAGACTGATCTCGACGATGGCCATCACGCCCAGGCCGAGCAGGGACGCATTGAGCACCGCGACGCGCCGGCTGATTACACCGAGACGCTCGAGATTCCTGACTCTGACGAGACAGGGAGACGGCGACAGGTTGACTCGAGCCGCCAGTTCGAGATTCGTCAAACTTGAGTCCTCCTGAAGTTCACTCAGGATGCTAAGGTCTATTCTGTCCAGCGCAACGTTCATGGCCTGGGTCTCCTCATTGCCTAAGGCTCCGGTGCCCTGAGGTTCGAACGCTCGTTGTCGAGCGGAACATCGATTTCCGCTCCAGCACGCATTCGAACAACATCACCTGATGAACGAGTTTATGCCAGCCGACTCCGTGGAAAATTCCGATAAAAAGTCGAGTTATCACCAAAAACAGCCATTCTGACGCCCGCTCGGGAAAACCCGCAATTCGTCATACTTACGACACGTAAGCCGAGATGGCGATCAGGCCTTTCTGGGCGGCGGCAGGTCCGTACAGACGCCTTCGTACAGCTCGGCGGCCATGCCGATCGATTCGCCGAGCGTCGGGTGCGGATGGATCGTCTTGCCGATGTCTTCCGCGTCCGCGCCCATCTCGACGGCGAGACACACTTCGCTGATCAGGTCGCCCGCGTTCAGGCCGACGATCCCGCCGCCGATCACGCGATGGGTTTCCTCGTCGAAGATCAGCTTCGTGAAGCCTTCGTCGCGGCCGTTCGCGATCGCGCGGCCCGATGCGGCCCACGGGAACACGGCCTTGCCGTACTTGATGCCTTCGGCCTTGCACTGGTCTTCCGTCTTGCCCGCCCACGCCACTTCCGGATCCGTGTACGCCACCGACGGGATCTGCAGTGCGTCGAAGTACGCCTTCTCGCCGTGCGCGGCTTCCGCTGCGACGTGGCCTTCATGCACGGCCTTGTGCGCGAGCATCGGCTGACCGACGACGTCGCCGATCGCGAAGATGTGCGGCACGTTCGTGCGCATCTGCTTGTCGACGTCGATGAAGCCGCGGTCGGTGACCGCGACGCCTGCCTTGTCGGCGCCGATATTCTTGCCGTTCGGGCTGCGGCCCACTGCGACCAGCACGAGGTCGTAGCGCTGTGCTTCCGCCGGGGCCTTTTCGCCCTCGAACTTCACGTAGATGCCGTCTTCCTTCGCTTCCGCGCCGACCGTCTTGGTCTTCAGCATCACGTTGCCGAAGCGCTTCGCGTTGTACTTTTCCCAGACCTTCACGAGATCGCGGTCCGCGCCCATCATCAGGCCGTCCATCATTTCGACCACGTCGATCTCGGCGCCGAGCGTCGAGTACACCGTTGCCATTTCGAGGCCGATGATGCCGCCGCCGATCACCAGCATGCGCTTGGGCAGTTGACGCAGTTCGAGTGCGCCCGTCGAATCGACGACGCGCGGGTCTTCCGGCATGAACGGCAGCTTCACCGCCTGCGAGCCCGCGGCGATGATCGCCTGCCTGAACCGGACGACCTTCTTGCCGTTCTCGCCTTGCACTTCCATGTGGAACGGATCGACGAACGCGCCCGTGCCCGTCACGACTTCGACCTTGCGTGCCTTCGCCATGCCGGCGAGGCCGCCTGTGAGTTTCCTGACGACGCCCGACTTGAAGTCACGCAGCTTGTCGAGATTGATCTGCGGCTTACCGAAGGTGATGCCATGCGAGCCGAGCGCCGCGACTTCATCGATCACGAGCGCCGTATGCAGCAGTGCCTTCGACGGGATGCAGCCGACGTTCAGGCAGACGCCGCCGAGCGTCGAGTAGCGTTCGACGAGCACCGTCTTCATGCCGAGGTCGGCTGCGCGGAACGCGGCCGAGTAGCCGCCGGGGCCGGCGCCGAGCACGAGCATGTCGTATTCGATATCTGCGTTACCGGAGAGGCTGCCGCCTTGCGGTGTGGCTGATGCATTTTCCGATGGCGGGACCGGAGCGCCCGCCAACGAACTCGCGGCAGGCAGTTCGCGAACGTCTTCAAGAAGCGCGATCGACGTGCCTTCGGACACGATATCGCCGACCTGGACGCTCAATGCCTTGACGATGCCAGAGATTGGGCTTGGTACATCCATGGTTGCCTTGTCGGATTCGAGCGTAATCAGGGATTGCTCTTTCTCGACGCGATCACCGATTTTCACTGCGATTTCGATGACGGGGACTTCTTTGTAATCGTCGATATCCGGCACTTTGATTTCGATGAGACTCATGTACGTCCCTTGTTGTTTGCCTACTGAGAGAGGGATGGGGAAACTCGTGTATGAACCGGACTAGAGCCTGACAAGAGAACATGAACGTGGGCAGAACCTCCTTTGCCGTCCGCCCAAGGACGCGCCCTTCTTTTGGTTACTTTTCTTTGGAAGACAAAGAAAAGTGACCGCCGCCCCGCGCAGGGGCGACGCTAATAGACCGTAATCGCAACAGGTTCAACGAAAGGGGATGCGGACCGACAAAAAACCACGCCCCAGCGAGCCCTCTTCCCGTCAAAGAACGATGCGACGAAAATCGCCAAGCACCGCGCCGAGATACGCATTGAACCGCGCGGCTTCCGCGCCATCCACTGCGCGGTGATCGAACGACAGTGAGAGCGGGAGGATGAGTCGCGGCACGAACTGCTTGCCGTCCCACACTGGTTTCATCGCGCTGCGCGAGACCCCGAGGATCGCCACTTCTGGCGCATTGATGAGCGGCGTGAAATGCGTGCCGCCAACACCGCCGAGCGACGAGATCGAGAAGCAGCCACCCTGCATCTGATCGGGCTTGAGCTTACCGTCGCGTGCGGCCTTCGACAGCTCGGCCATTTCCTTAGCGATATCGACGAGGCCCTTCTTGTCCGCATCGCGAATGACGGGCACGACGAGCCCGTTCGGCGTATCGGCGGCGAAACCAATGTGGTAGTACTGCTTGAACACGAGGTTGTCACCGTCGAGGCTCGCATTGAAGGCCGGGAACTTCTTCAGCGCAGCGACGACCGCCTTGATCAAGAACGCGAGCATCGTGAACTTCACACCCGCCTTCTCGTGTTCCTTGTTCAGCTGCACGCGCAGCGCTTCGAGCTCGGTGATGTCTGCTTCGTCGTTGTTCGTGACGTGCGGGATCATCACCCAGTTGCGACGCAGGTTCGCGCCGGAGATCTTCTTGATGCGCGACAGCGGCTGCGAATCGACGGGACCAAACTTCGCGAAATCTACCTTCGGCCACGGCAATAGACCCAACTCTGCTCCGTTCGCCGAGACAGGCGGCGTCGAGACTGTCGGCGTGCCAGGCGATGTCGCCATCGCGTTCCTGACGAACGCAGTAACGTCTTCCGATGTAACGCGCTGCTTCGGACCGGTGCCGTGCACGCGCGATATCTCTACGCCCAGTTCCCGCGCGAGCTTGCGCACCGACGGCGACGCATGGCTGTCGCGACGCGGCTCGCCTTCGCGCGCCGGGGCGCGATGCAATGGCGCAGGCGCGGAATTCGGTTCGGGCGTGCGCGCGGGCGTGGGCGTGGGCGCGGGCACTTGCGTTGGCACTGTCGTGACATCCGCTTCCGGCCGCGTGAGATCGTGCGCAGCAGCGGCGGCAGGCACCGGCACAGCCTCATCATGCCGCTCCCCATCGCTTTCGATCAGCGCGATCAGCACCCCTTCCGACACCGTGTCGCCAACCGCGACCTTCAGTTCCTTGATCACGCCAGCGGTCGGGCTGGGCACATCCATCGTCGCCTTGTCCGACTCGAGCATGACGAGCGACTGCTCCTGTTCGACCCGTTGTCCTACTTCCACCATAACTTCGATTACCGGAATGTTCTTGTAATCGCCGATATCCGGCACTTCTATTCGTGTCACCTGCACATTCGTCTCCAACAGCAAGCGTTTCAACAGTCGGCGCCGCGCTTTTCACCTGGCCGCACGCACTTGATTCGATCGGATTGCCCACGATTGACCGATGAACGCGCGACGCTTTCGAGCAGCCGATTCGCGCGCCACTCTCATGGCGCACACCGGTCAATGGGTTCTAGACAAGCCACGGTTCGATCAACCCGCTTCCGATTCGCCCATATCGGTCGATCGCCTGACGCACGATGCCCGGGTCCAGCTGGCCATCGTCGGCGAGTGCCTTCAACGCGGCGATCACGATCGACGCACGATCCACTTCGAAGAACGCGCGCAACGCCGCACGTGTATCGCTGCGCCCGAAGCCGTCGGTGCCAAGCACGACATAGCGGGACGGCACGTACGCACGGATCAGTTCCGGCACGGCGCGCACATAATCAGTCGCGGCGATCACCGGCCCACGCGCGGCGCCCAGCGCGGCCGTCACGTAGGGCACCGCCGGCTCGCCACGCTCCAGCAACCGCTGCGCGCGCTCCACGGACACGCCGTCGCGATGCAATTCGGCAAAGCTCGTCACGCTCCAGACGGCCGCGTCGATATGCCAGTCGTCCTTCAACATCCGGGCCGCGGCCTGGACTTCACCGAGAATCGCGCCCGAGCCCAGCAACTGGACCTGCGCGATCTCGACCTGCGCAGGCTCCAGCGCGTACATCCCCTTGAGTACGCCGCGCCGGACACGATCGACATCCGCTTCAGCCAATGGACGTTGCGCGTAGTTTTCGTTGGTGACGGTCAAGTAGTAAAACAGGTCGCGCTGACGCACGATCATCTGCTGCATGCCTTCGTCGACGATCATCGCCACTTCGTACGCAAAGGCCGGATCGTACGCACGGCAGTTCGGTATCGTCGAGGCCGCAAGATGGCTCGTGCCGTCCTGATGCTGCAGGCCTTCACCGCCGAGCGTCGTCTTGCCGGCCGTCGCGCCGATCAGGAAGCCGCGCGCGCGCTGGTCCGCCGCCGCCCAGATCAGGTCGCCGATACGCTGGAAACCGAACATCGAGTAGTAGATATAGAACGGCAGCATCGCCAGATCGTGCACGCTGTAAGACGTTGCCGCGGCAATCCACGACGACACCGCACCCGCCTCGGAGATGCCTTCTTCCAGAATCTGGCCGCCCGTATCCTCGCGGTAATAGAGCATCGAACCCATGTCTTCCGGCTCGTACAGTTGACCGAGCGGCGAATAGATACCGACTTGCCGGAACAGATTGGCCATGCCGAAGGTACGCGCCTCGTCGGCGACGACGGGCACCACACGCGGCCCCAGTGCGGCGTCCTTCAACAGGTTGCCGAGCATGCGCACGATCGCCATCGTGGTCGACATTTCCTTGCCGTTGGTGTCGAGCGCGAATTGTCCCCACGACGACATCGCGGGCACATCCGGCGTGTGCGATGCCGCCGCGCGCCTTCTGGGAAGGTACCCGCCCAGTGCTGCACGGCGCGCGTGAAGATACTGCATCACGGCACTGCTTTCCTCGGGTTTGTAGAACTTGAGTTGTTCGACATCGGTGTCGGAGAGCGGCAGGCGAAACCGGTCGCGAAACGCCTTCAACTGGTCGATGTCGAGCTTCTTTTGCTGATGCGTCGTCATGCGGCCCTGGCCGATCGAGCCCATGCCGAAGCCCTTCATGGTCTTCGCGAGAATGACCGTGGGTTGCCCGCGGTGTTTCGACGCCTTTTCGTACGCAGCGTGCAATTTACGCACATCATGGCCGCCGCGCCGCAGGCGGTCGATATCGTCGTTGCTCAAATGCGCGGCGAGCGCAGCCAGCTCGGCGTTCTGACCGAAAAAGCGTTCGCGATTGTAGGCGCCGTCGTTGGCGGAAAAGGTCTGGAACTGGCCGTCCACGGTGTGCGCGAACGCGCGCAACAGCGCCCCCGTGCGATCCCGTGCGAACAGCGCGTCCCAGTCCGAACCCCACAACACCTTGATGACGTTCCAGCCGGCCCCCGTGAACTGCGCTTCGAGTTCGTCGATGATGCGGCCATTGCTGCGCACCGGTCCGTCTAGCCGCTGCAGATTGCAGTTGATCACGAACACGAGATTGTCGAGTCCCTCGCGCGCGGCCAGCGAAAGCGCGCCGATCGCCTCGGGTTCGTCCATTTCGCCATCGCCGAAATAGCCCCACACTTTGCGGCCTTCCGTGCGTTGCAGCCCGCGGTTCTGCAGATAACGCATGAAGCGCGCCTGGTAGATCGCGTTGATCGGCCCGATGCCCATCGAGCCGGTCGGGAATTGCCAGAAATCCGGCATCAGCCATGGATGCGGATAGGAACACAGGCCCGCACCGGTGATTTCCTGCCGGTAATGTTCGAGATGCGTGTCGTCGAGAAAGCCTTCGAGATAAGCGCGCGCGTACACGCCCGGCGCCGAATGAGGCTGAAAATAGACGAGATCGCCGCCATGACCATCGTTCGGGCCACGAAAGAAATGGTTGAAGCCTACTTCGAACAGGTCGGCCGCCGACGCATAGCTGGCAATATGCCCGCCCAGCTCACCATACGCGCGATTGGCCCGCACGACCATGGCCAGCGCATTCCAGCGCAGCGCAGCGGCAAGCTTTTCTTCGATATCGAAGTCGCCCGGATACGGAGGCTGCTGATCGACGGGAATCGTGTTCGCGTAGGGCGTGATATTCAGGCGCGCCGTTGTGAGACCGTTGGATGAAGCGTGGGCCGCGAGCCGATCGAACAGGTACTGCGCCCGCGCGGCACCCGCATGCCGGACCACGCCATCGAGCGCGTCGAGCCATTCGGCGGTTTCGAGTGGATCATCGTCGACTTTCGTCTGACGCAGGGAAAGGATCGAGGGTGTCCCCGTTGATAAGTCGGTCATCTTGCAACTCCGTAAGAGCAATGCGAATTCAGTGGCGAGTGCGCAAAGATTACGGGGGATGCCGCAGAATGTGTGGTCGTATTCAGGGCTGCCGAAGCGGTGTCGGCTGCGCTCACTTCTGCGAAATGCGTGATCTACAGCATTTCTTTTTGACGCGGGCGACGTCGCGTGCGGGATGGTCAAGTCCTGGGCGAGAAAACAGGCGCAACGCGCGTCGAGAGTGGAAGCGCGTTCGATTACAACGGCCATCAGAAAGGAAGCGGCCGTATCATTGCGACCGCTCGCGCCGCGCGTTCATCGACGCGCTGACGCAGGCGCGATTTCACACGTCGGCCGCCGCATCCGCCGGGCCATCCGCTCGGTCGTCCACCTCGGTCGAAGCCGGCGACACGAGTACGGCGTCCGACTGCGTACGCGCCAGCGCGGCGAAGTAACGACCTGGCGAATGCCCGAGCGCCTTCTTGAACATGGTGATGAACGCGGTGACCGACTCATAGCCGAGCTCGTCCGACACACGCTGCACGGTAGCGCCGCCGGCAAGCTCACGCACCGCAACGAGCAGTTGCAACTGCTGCCGCCAACGGCCAAACGTCAGTCCCGTTTCACTGACGACGAGCCTCGCCAGCGAACGCTCGCTCATTGCGAGACGTTTTGCCCATTGCGCGACGGTGCTGCGATCGCCGGGATTGGCGTTCAACGCATCAGCCATCTGCCGGATTCGCGGATGATCCGTAACCGGCAGATAAAGGCGCTCGACCGGCATCAGCGTCAGCTCGTGCAACAGCACGCGCGCAAGCCGGTCGGTATGGCCGCCCTGCTCGTAGTCCAGCGGCACTCCGGCCAGATGCAGGATCATTTCCCGCACCATCGGCGAAATGGACAGCGTGCAGCAATCCGTCGGCAAGTCGACGATACCGGGCTCCGCAAACAGATAGCAAAGCCGGGCATTGGGCGTCGCATGGTTGCTGTGCGGCATGTCGCCGGGAATCCAGACACCGCATTGCGGCGGGACGATCCAGAAGGCGCCCGCGACCTGACAGGTTACGGCGCCGTGCAACGCCAGCACCAGTTGCCCCTTCCGATGTTTGTGAACCGGGATTTCGGCAGCATGCTCGTCGACGTGCATGCGCAGCGATACGGCTGGCCGGTCGATCGTGTCCGGATCCGCAAAATCAGGAAGACTAACGTAACGGTTCATATCGGGCATCTTTTAGCAACACGTCGGAATTGTAGCGAAATGCATGCGGAGAATGAGTCGGCATAGTAGCGTCATTCCACGCTCGAATGCCGCGACGACTTTTGTTCCAGACCTCCGGCGCGCGGGGCCGGCTCTGTATACGTTCCTTCGCATAGCTCCCCGGTAACGGGCGCCGCCGCCTCGCCACGCAGACCGCGCATGATCCCGCCCGCTTCCAGATAGCTCGCGTGACTTCGGGCCGCGCGCCGACGGCCGCAAGAAGGCTGTTGGCGAACGATACGGCGATGGTTGAACTCGGAGCTCGCACCGGATCGTTCCGACAGCATCAATACCTGTGCAGTCGGGTTTGCGCCCGATTGTGCTTGCTGCATGGTCTGTGGCAGAGCAAACGCGCGGCTTATAAGTCAGACGAAAGCCGCGATGACGTCGAGCGGATCGACGCGGACGTCGCCCCGAAGTTCGGCGAGCCACCGACCGCGAATTGCGCTTCGGTCGCCGGCTCTCGCAGCACAATCTGCCGAACGGACCGCCACTGCGGCAACACAAGAATAAGAAATGCTGCCTGAACTGCGGCAATATTTCCCCGTGCAATCAAATGAATTCATGGTCCGGGTGCCCCGGATTTCATTAAGCACATTGAAATCCGGAACGACGAAATAATAAATAAGGCGAGACAGATTTTTTGACGTGAATACCCGAACGCGCCGCAGCGCCGCGCCATTGCGTATGGCGCTCGCACCGGCACGTCAAGGTCGTCGGCGGTTGGATCCACAGCACCGCTCTATTCATATAACAAAACAGCCTCAGCAATGAGGCAAGTACTTGTCACATTAATTAATGATTCGTTAAACCCGATTTATTTTCCCTTTATTTACAACCACCCGCACCGCCGCCTTTAAAACCAGCTAACAAAATGCAATACCCGGAGTAAACCCTTCCTTTGAACGCAAGGAGAACAATATGGAAATACGGCAAATCAACGTCTACGATCTGATCGATAGTCGCAGAATCGGCAAGAGGCAGTATTTCATCGTCGCCTTCTGTGCGCTGCTCATGCTGTTCGATGGCTTCGACACCCAGGTCATCAGCTTCATCGTGCCCGTTCTCGCGAACGAATGGCACCTCCCCAAGGCGGTATTCGGCGCGATTTTTTCAGCGGTTTTCTTCGGGCTATTGATCGGCAACTTTGGCATTCCGTTCGTGACCCAGCGCTTCGGCACGAAGAAGATTGCCTTCGTGGCAACCGCTGCTTTCGGTCTGTTCACTCTGCTCACCGTCTTTGCCACCAGCGTGCCGCAACTGATCGCGTTGAGGTTCCTCACGGGCATCGGCCTCGGCGCGGCCACGCCTTGTGCGGTCGGCCTCGTTTCGGAATTCAGCCCGAAGAGAACCCGCGCGACGTTCGTCATTCTGGTCTACGTCGGGTACGCGCTGGGGTTTATCTTCGCGGGCCTCTGCAGTAGCGCGTTGATTCCATGGTTTGGCTGGCAAGGTCCAATGTGGTTGGGCGGGCTCGCGGCACTGGGCCTGACGGTCTTGCTGATCCCGCTGCTACCGGAATCCGTGGCCTATCTGTCGAGAAATGCGGATCAGGCCGAACTGCTTCATGCAACCCGGCGCCTCTTTCCCGATTTCACGCTGCAACCGGACACCGAACTGGTCACTCACGAAGACAAGCCTGCGGATGCAAGCGTGCTCGGATTGTTCTCCGCGGAATTCCGCGTAGGGACATTCCTGCTGTGGGCCGTATTCGCGATCAACCTGGCCGCGTTCTATTTTCTGCAAAGCTGGCTGCCGACCGTTCTCGCGTCCATCTCGTTCCCGCCCGCGCTCGTGGTCTGGGCGACCATCACGGTGATCATCGGCGGCATCGTGGCCAGTCTGCTGATGGGACCGATCATGGACCGCACGAGCCCTTACAGAATCCTGTCCGCGGCCTACGTCGGCGGCGCCGTCTCGATGTACGCGATCTCGATCGCAATCGGCTCATCGCATCTCGCCTTGCTCACGACGATCTTCTTTTGCGGCTTTTGCATCAGCGGCGGACAAACCTGCGCCATCGCGTTGTGCACGCTCTTCTATAGCCCGGAACTGCGCGCCCCGGGCGTCGCATGGGCCTACGGATTCGGTCGGCTCGGCGCCGCGGGCGGCACCTACCTCGCGGGCGTGCTGTACGCGAACAACTGGACCGCCGACGCGATGTTTCGCGTTGCAGCAGCGCCAATACTCGTTGCGGCGGCTTGCGTGGCGCTGATGGGCGCCTGCTATGGCCTGACGAAGAAAGACCTGAAGAAGTCCTTTTCGGCCTGACCTGCACCGCGCACTGAATCGATGGACGTCAGGTTAACTGTTCTTTTGTATTGCCTTTGAAATGCGGAGATCTCATGAAAACGAAAAAAATCAAAATCATTGTCGGCTCGCTCGTGGGGCTCGCCAGCTCCGTCGCGCATAGCCAAAGTAGCGTCACGCTCTATGGCGAGATCGACAACGGTATTCATTACCAGACCAACGTGGGTGGCGGCAAAGCCGTCTACATGGACTCGCTGGACGGTATCGACGGCAGTCGCTGGGGGCTGACGGGCAAGGAAGATCTGGGAGGCGGTCTCAAGGCCATTTTTACGCTCGAGTCCGGCATCAACGTGAATAACGGACAACTTGCGCAAGGCGGCACGGCGTTTGGCCGGCAAGCTTTCGTCGGACTGAGCAGTGACGCTTACGGTTCTGTCACCGTCGGCCGTCAATACGACATGGTGTGGTATTTCCCCGAGTTTCTTGCCGGCGCCGCGGCGGTTGGCGACCTGGCGAGCGCGCACCCGGGCGATTTCGACAACACCAGTAACAGCGTACGATTCAACAACTCGGTGCGCTACATGAGCCCGGACTTCCACGGCTTCTCCTTTGGCGTCGAATACAGCCTGGGCGGCGTGCCCGGCGACTTCACCTCGACGTCGGGCTATTCGGTTGGAGCCGGTTACACACACGGTCCGCTTCAGATCGGCGCGGCGTTCGATTACTTCAAACACCCGACGTCGACGCCAGGTAACGGATGGTTCACCAACTATGCAAGCGGCTTCAATCTGTTGGCCTCGTCGTTGAACTCGGCTTACCAGGTCGCACAAGCCTATCAGGGCGCCGTCATCGCGGCGGCCTACACGATCGGCAATGCGACGATCAGCGCGTCGTACTCGAACGTTCAATACGCGAATCTGGGTGCGTCGTTCCAGAACGGCACGGCCATCTTCAACAACTACGACATCGGTTTGAATTACCGTGTAACGCCGGCGTTTTTCGTCGGCGTCGCGTATGACTATATGAAAGCGCGGGGCGTCACGACGGCACAAGGCAATTCCGTCGGCAATCAGCACTACAATCAGGTCGCGTTCACGCTGGACTATCTGCTGTCGAAACGTACCGACGTATACTTCTCGGGCGGTTGGCAACGCGCTTCCGGCACATCGTCGACGGGCGCGCTGGCGGTCGCCGACATTGGCGGATCCGGCGATTCGTCGAATAACCATCAGATGGTTTTTCGGCTTGCTGTTCGACATAAATTCTAAGGAGCGATGCTCGCCCACGCTTCGACATGACGATGCGGCGGTATTTCATTGTCGACATGCCGGCGCCACGGTGGTTTCTCAAGGTTGCTGGTTCGATGTCTGGTAGGACGGCATCGCCCCAGCGCCTGCATCATGGACATCCTGATTCCGGCGAGCCTGGGTCATATCGGGCGGATAGTTTCGCTGCCTGCCCGAGTGTGCCGAAATCCAGCCGTCGCGCTCTGCCTGCACGAGTTCGGCCCGTACCTCGGCGCGCGTCTTTCCACTCGTGACCACCGTCGCGGGGCAGCTCGCGTCGGCTACACCGGCGCTTGCAGCCAACGGGAAAAACATGACAATGCAGAGTACCGCTGCAATTATCGTTCGCATGAAAAACTCCTTCCTTGTAAAGCGACGGTTCCGCGCTCAGACGAAGCCATACATGGTGAACAACATGACGTACGGGATTTCCTGTCCTGCCGAATTGCAGACCATGATGTCCAGCTTCTGAATGGCGCACATGGACACTATTGCCTTTACGGCTTTCGAAAAGACAAGCTTCATGATGATTGACTCCCCAATTTGATTTGGCCTCACGGTTGACCTGTCGGCGATCTGTCAATGGCGCTGACTTGCGCGTGAACGATGCTCCATTGATTCATGACGCACGGCAGCCATCCACATTGCAGAACGCTTGTTCACTACCGGCTCGAAGCACGAGAACCTGACACTCCGGTGCTTTGACGCGTCACCATGATGAGTACTTTATCTACATTCACCTGGCCTGAATTTGTGGAAGATGACAACGCATCTGCAAAAACTGCCAGAGTTTTTCTGAGGCACGGCGTACGGTCTACAGGGTTCTGTCTCAGCAAGAGAGTCTGATGTGCTGAAGCTATGAAAGCTGAGATGTCACTTCGTCGCTCGGCATCGGCCGCGACATCGGCATGCGAGATTGCGTGCTCTGCAAGTTGTATGCGCGCTCCCGAGGATTCGGCTTGCTCCCTCGCCAGTTCGGGCGCCCCTGGCTCCTATTAGTCAATGCACATAGACCGAATCGGGATCACAGTCCTCTGAGGATTTTCTCGAATTTGCCGCGTGCCATTTTTCAACCTCATACGTGCGACGGTCGCGCCGGCATCGCATCGACGCTCCGGTGAGACACTCCACACCCTGGCAGAACGAACAGCGGATCATGTAGCCGCGGTGTTGTGTCTTTGAGAGCAATCGGCGCAAGTCGATATACGTGGCCTGGATATTCGGCAGATGCGCCCCCCCAAACCGCCCCTGCACAGGAACGAGTTCGGCCACCTTGCCCCTGCAAGGATAAGCGGCCATACGTCGATGGCGAGGTTGAAATTGACGTTTAGAGAAAACTCATCTGCCGAGGATCCCGCTCCGGCATCTTGACCGACAACACATCTTTCGCGGCTCTACGCATTCGTGCAATAAGCGGTACGCCGACACCGTCAATCGTGAGCCCGAAGCCATACGCTTCGATGTCGACTCGCTTAAGCTTCGGGATGGGTTCCCACATCGGCTTCCAACCGAGCCTCGCGGTATAAGCCAGCAAGGGACGCTTCGTTAAGCCTGGCAAGCAGTTCGCAACGAACTGCGCGAGCGGCTTTGGAACCTACTCGGGCGGGAACTCGGTGGGAGTGCGAATGAAACCAAAAGCAGCCTCGTAGTCGTTCCTGTCTCCAGGAGAAAGGCCTCGAAGGTTGGTTAGTAGACCACCATCAAACATTTATGATCGGCCAACTGGCGGTATGACAAAAAGTCGCTCGTCCCACACGACCGGTTGTGGATCCGTCACGATGATCCGCGCGGTGTCAGGATGCGCCAGATTCACGAGCACGTTGAACTCTGCACGGACGACGACGGAAGGGACGATCAGGAGCGCTGTACGCGATTCTGCCATCCATTCGTCGCCGAACTGCCGTGCTGCCTGCAGTGCCGCCGCATCCCATCCTCTCGGCAACGTTTCTGCCGTATGGCGTTCGACGCTGACGTCGTCGGGAACGGTTGCTTCGACCCATCCGTGGGTTTTCGGCACCTTGCCGATGCGTGCATGCACGAGCACCTCGAGCATCGCACCCGCGAAGGTCGACGCCGCGTAGATGACAGGCCGGCCCGGACTATTAAAGCGGCCACCGACCAGCATCGCGCCGGTGCCGCTCCAGATCGTGTGTCGCGTGTCACCGATGCGAAACAACTTCATGCCGGTAGCCCGTAGAACAGTTTCCAGAGCAACTCTTCAACCCTGCGCGCACCGAGCTCGGTCAGCGCGACGTCGAGCGGCGCCCGTCCCTCAAGTTCAGGATGCGGCGTCGACAAAAATTCCCGCGCGTCCTCTTCGTCGTTCCAGACGTAGGTGGTCGTTGCAACGATCCGGGCCAGACGCTCCGTCTTCTCCGATTCGTCTTGCGTTAGTCGATCGCGGCGGCGCTTGTAGGTCGCTTCGGGGATGATGCGGGCGAGGAGCGCGCGCCGAGCATCGGCGCCTTGCGTCGCGTGTTCGACGCCCGCGCGCAGCGCGGACTTCGGCAGACCGCCGCGCACAAGCGCTTCCAGCTCCGCCAGCGTATGCGGGAGCGGCCGCAGCTCCATGACCGCAGCCACGGCTTCAGGGGTAACGAGTGACATGGCGACTCCCAAACAGTATCATTTGATACTGCATTGTAGCGCAAATGATACCGCCCGCAAGGCGTTCTTGAAAGTTGAGACGCGGAGACGCCTCGCAAGCCGACTGTCGATGTTTGGTGGATCCTTGCGCAGCGTTAGAATAGCGCCCCTTCTCATGGGAGACGACAATGTCCTGGTTCGTTTATGAAGTGCCCGAATACCACGAAGACGCTGCGCGCATCGAACCCTTCAGCGAGCTGCGTAGCCGTGTGCTGAAAGTCGGTGGCCCGGCCATGGCTGACGACCTGGAAAGCGTTCGCGAGAACGCCGCAGCGACAGCGGACACGCCAGAGCGGCCCCTGCGGACGCCGGAGAATCCGCAGGTCTTTCCGATTCCCTACGCCGACTCCATGATCCTGGTCGGGTTCATCTTCGATCTGAAGCGAGAATTCCGGCAACTGGTCGTTTCACCCGTGGAAATGCCCTGGTTGAACGACGCGTAAACGGCGCGTCCGACCGGAAGCCGACGGAAGAGTTGCTTCTGTTCCGGGGCCGGGTCCGACTATCCACTGCACGCTTTCGGATACACATGCGTGGAGTTGGACCCGCGCCAACGCTTATGCGCCCTCCTTCGCCGCTGCTTACAACACACGCTTCGCGCAGCCACCGAAGAGCGATTTCGATACGCATCGGCCGCTGCAGGATGACGAGCATCTGGACACAGTGTTGACCTAGCGTGAAATACGTCGGGTATCGAAATCGCCGGCAGTGCTGCACGATCGAGTGCTTTACTTGCTGGACGACACACCGGTAAACCGGAAGCTGATTCACCGCACCGCTGCCGTCGCTCTTCCTCGCGCGCGACGGCACGCAGCGTGGCGGGTCGCTGCCGCCCGGTGCGATGCGCGGCGACAACCGCACGAAACTCGCGGATGCCGGCGACCGGCTGCTCGCGTCAATGCTTGCCGCGCTCGTCGACGCGGCGCCCGCACGGTTCGCGCAGGCCATTCTCGATCTCGCGCCCGCACGCATGGCGTTCGGGCGTGCTGTCCTGCTCGGCGACACTGAATGCGTCGTGCGCCCGCACACGGCGGCGGGCATAGCGAAGCGGCGGACAACGCGGTTGGTCTCGCCGAAGCATTGCGCGACGTCGCCCGCGGTACCGCGTTTGACGCCGCGCTGGCGGGCCGGGATGCTCATCAGCGGTCGGCCGGCGCGCTGTTGTCCACGCGCGGAATCGCGCTCGGCGCACGGCTGACGGGCGCGGCGTGAGGGGCAGCCGGCCGGGAGTGGACTCCCATGCGGTGCGGGTCGAACCAAGGATCCAGCGCGCGCAGCACGCTGGCGCGCCCGCCGTCGTCATTGGGCAATTGCGGCTGCCCGCGCGCGAAAGCTGGGGCCACGGCCGCCGCGAGCAACGCGGCGGCCGTCAGCCTTGTCACGCATGTCGATACGCGGCCGGGCTTCATGGCGCGCTCGCGGCCGACACGGAGGCCAACGGCATGGCCATTGCCATGTGCCGGTCGCCATGGGCGATCGCATACAGCGCGCGATTGCGCGCGATCATCTGCGCGCTCGGTGGATAGTCCCAGTTCGACGTCGGCAGCGTGCCGTCGCGCTCCGCCTGAATGAGGTCGGCAACCACGTCGGCACGCGTCGTGGCGGACGACGTAGCCTGTGCGAACGCAGCGACCGGCGTACCGACGGAAAAGGCGAGCAATGCGGCTGCAATCAGTGTGCGATGCATGATGAAACTCCCGGGGAAGACTCGATGAGGGCGCACCGAAGATGCGCTGCCGGCACGACCGCGCGTGCGATGTGCTGCCAGACGCGTTCATTCTCGCGATCGCGACGCGCACGGCGCCGACCGGCAGATGACGCATTCGAAATCCGCGGCCGCTTCCTTCGGGCCGCGGACGGCGGTCGAAAATTGCGCTCAGTGATGCTCGTACAGCTGTTCCGTGTCGAGCGACGCGAGCGATTGCGTGGCAGTCTTTGCGGCGACGCTCGGCCGTGCAGCCACCGATTGCGATGGCTGCGCGGCGATCTTCGCTTCCGCGGCCTGGATGTCGTCTGGATAGTAAGGATCGCTACCGACTGGCCGATAGCCGGCCTTCTCGACCCGCACGAGATCGGCGCGCACGTCGGCCCGCGTGACCGTATGGTCGGTGGTTTGCGCATATGCGAAGACCGGTGCGCTCAGTGCGCAGGACAGCAGGACCGCACGAATCAGGTTGTTCATGATGTTCACCTCTCAAGATGGCATGTTCGCGTCCGCAGATCAGGCCGGACATCCGCTCCGCATCGACGTGATGAAGAGTTGTGTCCATTCTGCGATTCGCGCGCTTTCGGGAAGGTGAGGCTTCGATTACGGTCCTGTCATCTGATCGCGGCCGCATGTCGGTCACGGGCCGGCCCGTCCGGTCGGACACTCGCACCTGCGCGCCAGCATAGATAACGGTTTCGTAATCCTCGGGTCAGGATCGGGTCAACGCCGCGCCGGCAGACTGCATGCTCGCCGCATCGCACGCGGCATCCATGCCCTGCTTCGAGGAGCACCATCATGTGGATCGTCCGGCTGGCGTTACGCAGGCCTTACACGTTCGTCGTACTCGCGCTGCTGATCTTCATCGCGGGACCGCTTGCGCTGCTGCGCACGCCGACCGATATCTTCCCGAGCATCGACATTCCGGTCGTCAGCATCGTCTGGTCGTACAACGGCTTCTCCGCGGAGGACATGGCCAAGCGGATCACGTCGAACTACGAGCGCGCGCTCACGTCCGACGTCGACGACATCGAGCACATCGAGTCGCAGTCGCTGAACGGCGTGTCGGTCGTGAAGATCTTCTTCCACCCGGGCGCCGACATCAATCGCGCGATCGCCGAGGCCGCGAGCAATGCCGCGTCGATCCTGCGCATCCTGCCGCCCGGCACGTTGCCGCCGAACATCATCACGTACAACGCGTCGACGGTGCCGATCCTGCAGCTCGGGCTGTCGAGCGACACGCTCGCCGAGCAGCAGCTGTACGACCTCGGCAACAGCTTCATCCGCACGCAGCTCGCGACCGTCCAGGGCGCGGCGGTGCCGCTGCCGTTCGGCGGCAAGATCCGCCAGATCGTCGTCGATCTCGATACGCGCGCGCTGCAGGCGAAGGGGCTCGCGCCGATCGACGTCGTGAACGCGATCAACGCGCAGAACCTGATCCTGCCGGGCGGCACCGCGAAGATCGGCACGCACGAATACAACGTGCAGATGAACGGCAGCACGCAGACGGTCGCCGCGCTGAACGATCTGCCGGTGAAGACGATCGGCGGCAATGTCGTGTACGTGCGCGACGTCGCGCACGTTCGCGACGGCTACGCACCGCAGACCAACATCGTGCGGGCGGACGGCAAGCGCGCGGCGCTGCTGACGGTCGAGAAGACCGGCAGCGCGTCGACGCTGACGATCATCGATCAGGTGAAGGCGATGCTGCCGAAGATCGCGGCCGGGCTGCCGAAGGCGCTGCACATTGCGCCGCTCGACGATCAGTCGGTGTTCGTGAAGGCAGCGGTCCAGGGCGTCGTGCGCGAGGCGCTGATCGCCGCGTGCCTGACCGCGCTGATGATCCTGCTGTTTCTCGGCAGCTGGCGCGCGACGCTGATCATCGCGATCACGATCCCGCTCGCGGTGCTCACGTCGCTGCTCGCGCTGTCCGCGCTCGGCCAGACCATCAACATCATGACGCTCGGCGGACTCGCGCTCGCGGTCGGGATCCTCGTCGACGACGCGACCGTCGCGATCGAGAACATCACGCATCATCTCGAGCTCGGCGCGCCGCTCGAGGACGCGATCCTGACCGGCTCGGGAGAAATCGCGGTGCCGACCTTCGTGTCGACGCTGTCGATCTGCATCGTGTTCGTGCCGATGTTCCTGCTCACGGGCGTCGCGCGCTATCTGTTCGTGCCGCTGGCCGAGGCCGTGATCTTCGCGATGATCGCGTCGTACTTCTTCTCGCGCACGCTGGTGCCGACCCTCGCGATGGCGCTGATGCGCGCAAAAGGAAACGGCCGGCCGCCGCGCGGCGTATTCGCGCCCCTCGTGCATTTGGCGCGTTTCCAGGCTGCGTTCGAGCATCGCTTCGAGGCCGTGCGGCTGCGCTATCGCGCGCTGCTCTCGGCGGCGATCGCGCGGCGCCGCCGCTTCGCGGCCGCGTTCCTGCTCGCGTGCATCGCGTCGACGGGCCTCTACGCGTTCGCCGGGCAGGACTTCTTCCCGTCGGTCGACACCGGCGAGATCCGCCTGCATCTGCGCGCACCGACCGGCACGCGGATCGAGGAAACCGCGCGGCTGACCGACGAGGTCGAAGCGAAGATCCGTAGCGTGATTCCGGCGGGCGAACTCGCTGGCGTACTCGACAACATCGGCGTGCCGGTGAGCGGGATCAACCTCACGTACGACTCGTCGGATCCGATCGGCACCGAGGACGCCGACGTGCTGGTGACGCTGAAGCCGAACCACGCGTCGACCGCCGCATACGTCGCCAAGCTGCGCAACGTGCTCGCGCAGTCGTTCCCCGGCGTGACGTTCGCGTTCCTGCCGGCCGACATCGTCAGCCAGATCCTCAACTTCGGGCTGCCCGCGCCGATCGACATCCAGATCGTCGGCAACAAGCTCGACCAGAACCGCGCGGTCGCGAATACGCTGCTCGCGAAGCTGCGCGGCGTGCGTGGGCTCGTCGACGCGCGTATCCAGCAACCCGGCGACGAACCGGCAATCGACGTGAACGTGGACCGCACGAAGGCGATCCAGGCCGGCCTCGAACAGCGCGACGTCGCGCAAAATCTGCTGATCGCGCTGTCCGGCAGTTCGCAGACGACGCCGAACTTCTGGCTCGATCCGCGCAACGGCGTCAGTTATCCCGTGCTCGTGCAGACGCCGCAATACACGGTGAATTCGCTGCAGTCGCTCGCGAACGTGCCGCTGCCCGCCGGCACCGCGCGCTCGCCGCAGACGCCGGCTGGCGGCCCGGCCGCGGGCGCGCCCGCGCAGAACCTGCTCGGCGCGCTCGGCACGTTCTCGCGCTCGACGCAGCAGGCCGTGGTGTCGCACTACAACGTGCAGCCGGTGCTCGACATCTTCGCGTCGGTGCAGGGGCGCGATCTCGGCGGCGTCACGGCCGACGTGACGAAGCTCGTCGACGCCGCGCGCGCGCAGCTGCCGCCCGGCTCGTCGATCGTGCTGCGCGGCCAGGTGCAGGCGATGCACGAGTCGTTCGCGGGCCTGCTCGGCGGCCTCGTGCTCGCGATCTCGCTGGTCTACCTGCTGATGGTCGTGAACTTCCAGTCGTGGCTCGATCCGCTCGTGATCGTCGGCGGGCTGCCGGCATCGCTCGCCGGCATCGCGTGGATGCTGTTCGTCACGCGCACCACGCTGTCGGTGCCCGCGCTGACCGGCACGATCCTGTGCATCGGCATCGCGACCGCGAACAGCATTCTCGTCGTGAACGCGGCGCGCGAGCTGCTCGCGGGCGGCGCGTCGCCGTGGCAGGCGGCGCTCGACGCAGGCTTCAGCCGCTTCCGGCCCGTCGTGATGACCGCGCTCGCGATGCTGATCGGCATGTTGCCGATGGCGCTCGGCCTCGGCGACGGCGGCGAGCAGAACGCGCCGCTCGGCCGCGCGGTGATCGGCGGCCTCGCGTTCGGCACGTTCTCGACGCTGCTGTTCGTCCCGGTGCTGTTCGGCTTCGTCCACGCATGGCTCGCGCGGCGCCGCGACACTGCGGCCGCGCGGCGCACGCAGCACGCGCCCGACACGCCGGCGCTGCGTTGAGTTCGGACGGCCCCCCTTCTCATCCTTCGATTCGCCCGACCCCGGACCCATCATGAACGACTCGATCGAACCCGTCGCCCCGCCGCCCGCCGCCGAAGCGGCCACCGCCGTGCCGTCCGCCGCGCGCGGCGCCGCGCCCGACACCCCGCCGGCCCGCCGCGGCCGCAAGCTCGCAGTACCGTTCGCGGCCGCTGCGCTCGCCGTAGCGCTGCTCGCGCTCGGCATCGTGCCGCGTATCGATGCACGCGCCGCGCAGCGTGCGCAGGTGGCCGCGCAGCAGGCGCTGCCGGTGTCGGTCATCGTGCCCGGCGCGGCGCCGGCCGACCAGACGCTGACGTTGCCCGGCTCGGTGGCGCCGTATGCGGACGCGTCGATCTACGCGCGCACGAGCGGCTACATCGCGCACTGGAGCGTCGATCTCGGCACGCACGTGAAGGCCGGCCAGACGCTCGCGCAGATCTCGGCGCCCGATCTCGACGCGCAGTTGCGCCAGGCGCGCGCCGACGAAGCGAGCGCGCAGGCGAACTACGACTATGCGAAATCGACCGCGCAGCGCTGGCAGGACATGCTGAAAACGCAATCGGTGTCGCAGCAGGACACCGACACGAAGGTCGCGGACATGAACGCGAAGCGCGCGATGCTCGCGTCCGCACAGGCGAACGTCGCGCACCTTGCCGAACTCGTGTCGTACGAGTCCGTCACCGCGCCGTTCGACGGCGTGATCACCGCACGCAGCGTCGACGTCGGCACGCTGGTCACGGCGGGCGGCACACCAGGCAGCCCGGGCCTGTCCGGGGAACTGTTCCATCTCGAACAGACGGACACGCTGCGCGTGTTTGTCGACGTGCCGCAGGACAGCGCGACCGGCGTATCGACCGGCACGCCGGTCTACCTGACGACGCCGCAGTATCCGGGGCGGCGCTTTGCCGCGCGTGTCGCGCGCAGCGCGGGCGCGATCGATCCCGTCACGCGCACGCTGCGCGTCGAGATCGACGTCGACAACCGCGACGGCGCGCTGATGCCCGGTGCGTATGCGCAGGCGCATCTCGTCGTGCCGAGCGCGGCGCCGGCGCTCGACCTGCCGGTCAGTGCGCTGTTGTTCCGCCCGAACGGCGTGACGGTCGCCACCGTCGGTACGAACGGGCGAACCGCACTGAAGACCGTGCAGATCGGGCGCGACTTCGGCACGCGCGTGGAGATCGTCGAGGGGCTCGCGGCGACCGATCGCGTGATCGACAACCCGGGCGACGCGATCACGGCCGGCGAAGCCGTGAAGATCGTGTCGACCGTGCGCGCCGCGGCACCGGTGGCCGCTTCGTCCCCTTCGTCCCCTTCGTCCCCTTCGTCCCCTTCGTCCCCTTCGTCCCCTTCGTCGGCGCAGGCCGCGCAAACGGGGGCCGCGGCCGCTGCCAGCGACGTGCCGCCGCTGCGCGCGGCCGGCACCGCGCCGGCCGCGTCGACGCCCGCTCCCGCGGCCGCCCGCGGCTGACCCATCGACGACGACTCACGAGATACCTGCCATGCGCCTTCCTCCCCCGCTCCCGTTCGCCCGCCACGCCGTCGCACTCGGCGCCGCCGCGGCGTTGGCCACGTTGACCGCGTGCTCGACGTTGCCGCCCTATTCGCCGCCCGCCGTCACGGTACCCGCGCACTACGCGGGCGCACCGGCCGCGCAGGCCGGCTGGCATGTCGCGATGCCGGCCGATGCCGCCGCGCGCGGTGCGTGGTGGACCGTGTTCGGCGACGCCGACCTGAACGCGCTCGAAGCGCGCGTCGACGTGTCGAACCAGACGGTGAAGAAAGCCGTCGCCGATCTGCAGCAGGCACGCGCGATGGTCGACTACCAGCACGCCGGATTCCTGCCGACGATCACGGCAGGCGCTGCGCAGAGCCGCGCGCGCGTGTCACAGAACCGGCTCGGCTCGTCGCTCGCCGGCAAGACGACACCCGACTACCAGGCCGGCGTGGCCGCGAGCTGGGAGCCCGACTTGTTCGGTCGCGTGCGCGACGCGGTGACGGACGCGCAGGCGAACGCAGCAGCGAGCGCGGCCGACCTGCAGGCCGTGAAGCTGTCGGTCACGGCCGAACTCGCGACTGACTATTTCGCACTGCGCTCGCTCGACACGCAGAAGCGGCTGCTCGACGACACGGTGCGCGCGTACGCGGACGCGCTGACGCTGCTCAAGCAGCAGCTCGCGGCCGGTGCGATCGACGCGTCGGCGGTCGCGCAAGCCGACACGCAACTCGAATCGACGCGCACGCAGGACACCGACATCGACGCGTCGCGTGCGCAGTTGCAGCACGCGATCGCGACGCTCGTCGGCGAAAGCGCGTCGACGTTCGCGCTGCCGCCGCGCGTGCAGGCGTTCCACGTGCCGGCCATCCCGACCGGCGTGCCGTCGCAACTGCTCGAACGGCGGCCCGATATCGCGGCGGCCGAGCGTCGTGTCGCGGCTGCGAACGCGCAGATCGGTGAGGCGCGTGCCGCGTTCTTTCCCGATCTCGTGCTGTCGGCGAGCGCAGGGCTCGAGAGTTCGTTCTTCGCGCCGTGGCTCGCCGCGCCGAGCCTGTTCTGGTCGCTCGGCCCGCAACTCGCCGGCACGCTGTTCGACGGCGGTCGCCGCAGCGCATCGCTGCGCGGCGCGCATGCGCAATACGACGGCGCGGTCGCCGACTACCGGCAGACCGCACTCGTCGCGTTCCAGCAGGTCGAGGATCAGTTGTCGACGCTCGATGCGCTCGCGTCCGAAGCCGGCAGCCAGCAGCGCGCGACCGATGCGGCCGACCTGTCGCTGCGGCTGACGACGAATCGCTTCAACGCGGGTGCCGTCAGCTATCTGGACGTGGTGACCGCACAGACGATCGCGCTGACGAACCGGCGCACGGCCGACCAGATCGACGCGCGCCGGATGGAGGCCGCGGTCGGCCTGCTGAAGGCGCTGGGCGGCGGCTGGCAAGCGAGCGCGGACGCGGAATCGAAAACCGGCACGGACGAACGTCCGGCAGCCGCGTTGCCCGACCCCGCGGTCACGCAGCCGTCGGCCGGTTGAACGTGAGCACGAAGCGCGTGCCGCGCGCATCGCTTTCGACCTGCGCGGTGCCGCCGTGCAGTTCCATCACCGAGCGCACGATCGCGAGGCCGAGCCCGGCCGTGCCGCCCGGCGCACCGCCGCTGCGTGCGGGGTCGCCGCGCACGAACCGGTCGAAGATCCGCGGCAGCAGCGCGGGATCGATCCGCTCGCCCGGATTCGCGACGACGACGCGCACCGCGTCGGCGGCGTCATCGACACTCAGCGTAATGACGCCCCCGGCCGGCGTGTAACGCAGCGCGTTCGCGAGCAGGTTGCCCACCGCGCGGCGGAACAGCTCGACGTCGGCAGTCAGATGCCCCCGTCCTTCGACGCGCAATGTCGAGCCCGCTTCGTCGGCGAGCCCCTCGAAATACTCCGCGATGCGCTCGAGTTCGTCGTGCACGTCGAACGCACGCTGCCGCGTGACGAAGCTCGGATGCTCGGCGCGCGCGAGAAACAGCACGTTCTCGATCATCCGCGCGAGACGATCGTATTCCTCGAGATTCGATTCGAGCAGCGTCTGATACTCGTCGACCGAACGCGGCCGCGCGAGCGCGACTTCGGTGGCGCCGCGCATGTTGTTCAGCGGCGTGCGCAGGTCGTGCGCGAGATCGGCGCTGAATTGCGACAGATGCGCGAACGCTTGCTGCAGGCGGCCGAGCATCGCGTTCTGCGCATCGACGAGCGCGCGCAGCTCGCTCGGTGCACGCGACGCGTCGAGCCGCGTGTCGAGCTTGTCGACCGTGATCCGGCCGGTGTTGTCGACGATCTCGCGCAGCGGCGCGAGCGCCGTGCGGATCAGCCAGTAGCCGAGCAGCAGCGCAAACAGCGCGCCGAGCCCGCCGGCGATCTCGAGCCGGTCGCGGTAGCCGTCGAGCAGGTCGGCGCGGTCGTGCATGTTGCGCGCGATCGCGACGCGGATCGGCGTGCGGTCGCCGAGCGCAGCCTCGATCACGACGCCGCGCATCGGCGTGCCGCTGTCGGCCGTCCACGTGACGAGCTGGTCGGCCGTGATCCGCTCGTCCGCCGGAACCGGCACCGCATGCGGCGCGAACAGTTGCGCATCGGCAAGTGGAACCGATGCGGCGGCAGGCGCATCGTCGAGCGCGGCGAGCCGCACGTTGTGGCGCGCGAGCACGTCGCCGCGCGCATCGACGGCGGCCATCGACAGCGCCTCGTTGCCGAGCACCTGGCTCGTCAACCGCTCGGCATGCGTGCGGACTGCATCGAGCGACTCGAGCTCGCCCGCGAGCCGGCGCGTGTGGCGCGCGGCCAGCACGATGTCGAGGTCGTCCTGCGTGTTCACCTGCCGTTCGAGGCCCGCATAGACGTATGCGCCGACCAGCGCAAACGCGGCAAGCGTGGTCGCGGCGAACGCGAGCGCGAGCGTCGCGGCAAGCGAGCGCGGCCGCGTCATGCGTCGTCCTTCGGTTCGAGCACGTAGCCGACGCCGCGCACGGTATGGATCAGCTTGACCGGAAACGCGTCGTCGATCTTTGCGCGCAGGCGTCGGATCGCGACCTCGACGACGTTGGTGTCGCTGTCGAAATTCATGTCCCACACGTACGACGCGATCTGCGTGCGGCTCAGCACCTCGCCCTGCCGGCGCGCGAGCAGCTGCAGCAGCGAGAATTCGCGCGGCGTAAGGTCGATGCGCGTGGCGCCGCGCTTCACGCGGCGGCGCACCACGTCGATTTCCAGATCGCCGACCGCCAGGTGTTCGGTCTCGCGCGGCGGCCCGCGACGCGCGAGTGTGCGGATGCGGGCAAGCAGCTCGACGAACGCGAACGGCTTCACGAGGTAGTCGTCGGCGCCGAGTTCGAGGCCGTGCACGCGATCCTGCACGTCGTCGCGTGCGGTCAGGAACAGCACCGGCGTCGTATGCGTGTCGCGCAGCCGCTTGAGCACGCCCCAGCCGTCGAGCACGGGCAGCATCACGTCGAGCACGATCACGTCGTAACGCTCTTCCTGCGCGAGCGTCAGCCCTTCGCCGCCGTCCTTCGCGAGATCGACGCTGAAGCCCGATTCCTCGAGCCCCTTCTTCAGGTATGCGCCCGTCTTCGGTTCGTCTTCGACTATCAGGATACGCACGGCCGGCTCCGTTGCTTTCGTGGGGACATCCGGCGATGTTACCGGCAAACGGCGACAGGGAATCGCTGCGTGCGTGCGCAAACGCCATGGATTACAAAACGGTAATCGGGCGGTCAGCGTGGCGTGCGGTTGCGAAGCCGTACACGGCGGAGTGGGTAACCTGCATAAAAATCAAGGAGCCCCCGCTTTTCGACCCCTCGTAAGCTGTCCGGCGCCGGGAGCTTCGACGACTGCGACAGAACGGATCACGATGACGATCCGTGAAGCAGATCGGCTGAAAGTCATCGAGGCGGTAGCCGGGTGTCGGCTCAAGCCCGGCCAGGCGGCCGAACGGCCGGATTTGAGCGTGCGGCGGCTTGAGCGGCTGGTCGCCCGGCTTCGGGAACACGGCGCGGCGGGTTGGGTATCGGGACACCGATCGAAGCCCGGCAATGGCCGGACAACCGGTTCGCGAAGATTATTGCAGCCTACTTTGGCGCAAGCCCTCCGCCACATCGCCATTCTGGCCGTTTGAGCATCGTGTTCGTCTGCGTAAATCTGCGGACCAGATAACGGTATGAGAATTTCTTGGTTCTTGGATGCGTTCCACATCCCGAAAATACGAGCTCCCGACAACCGGGCGCGCGATGCGCCGCCCCGCGTCGCTCAAACAACGTTCCTCTTTCCCATGTTCAGCAGATCGTTTCGCACTACGTCGGGCCACGCGCTGTGCGTCGCCGCCCTCCTTTCCGCCTTTTCCGGCGTCGCCCGCGCGGACAGCACGCTCGATCGCATCCATCAACGTCACACGATCACGATCGGCGTGATCCTGTCGGGCCCGCCGTTCGGCTCGCTCGATCCCGCGACGCAAAAGCCGGTCGGCTTCAACGTCGATCTGGCGAACGACGTCGCGAAACGACTCGGTGTCGACGTCGAGCTGACACCTGTGCAGCCGTCGAACCGCGTGCAGTTCCTGCAGCAGGGCAAGGTCGACGCGCTGATCGCCAACATGGAGCTGACGACGGAGCGCGCGGAGATCCTGTCGTATGCGCCGACGCCGTTCGAATCCATCGGCGGCGCGCTGATCGCGCGCAAGGACAGCGGTATCAAATCTTGGGCCGACTTGCGCGGCAAGCCGGTCTGCGTGTCGCAAGGCAGCAACTACACGAAGCCGCTCGCGACGGAATACGGCGCGCAGGTGAAGGCCTTCCGCGGCCAGCCGGAATCGCTGCTCGCGCTTCGCGGCAACAACTGCGTGGCCGCCGTGCACGTCGCGCCGACGTTGCGCATGCTCGTCGCGCGCAACCCCGACTGGAAGGACTATACGACGCCGCTGTCGACCGACCTGATTCCGTCGCCGGCGGTGATCTGGGTCCGCAAGGGCGAGACCGATACGCAGGGCGCGCTCGACCGGATCGTTCAGGATTGGCACCGCAGCGGCTGGCTGCTCGACGTCGAGCGCAAGAACGGCATGACGCCGTCTCAAGCCGTGCTCGACCTGCACGCGAAGCTCAAGGCGCAGCGCACATGACGGTGGCCGCCGCCGTCGATGCGCTCCGCAAGCTCGGCCTCGATTACAGCTTCGTGCTCGCCCCGGACGAACGCGCGTCGTTCGTGCACGGGATGGGCGTGACGCTCGAACTGTCGATCGCGACCGCGTTCGGCAGCCTCGCCTGCGGCGTCGTGCTCGCCGCGTTGCTGGTGTCGCCGCGCGCGGCGCTCGCGCGCCCTGCGCGCGCATTCGTCGAGGTCACCCGCAACACACCGACGCTCGTGCAATTGTTCTGCGCATTCCTCGTCGTCAACATGCTGGTCAGCGCCGCACTGCGCGATCTGGGCGGCAATCCGCTGACGCCGTTCATCTGGAGCGTGATCGTGATCTCGCTGCACAAGGGCGCGTTCCATGCGGAAGCGCTGCGCGCCGGCCTCGAAGCGGTACCGCGCGCAACGCTCGAGGCCGCGCAGTCGCTCGGCTACAGCCGCCGCCAGCGGCTCTGGCACGTGCAGCTACCGCTCGCGATACGCTTCGCGCTGCCCGCGCTCGTCAACAACCTGGTCGACCTCGTGAAGATGACGACGGTCGCCTCGGCGATCGCCGTCGGCGACGTCACCTATGCGTCGATCATGATCTGGACGCAGCGCGACAATGTGCTCGAGTTGATGATCCTGATCCTGCTCTTCTTCGGCGCGCTCACGTTCGCGGTCAACCTCGCGGGACGTTGGCTGGAACACCGCCTGAGGATACCCGGCTATGGCCATTGACGTGAACGCGCAGCCCGTGCGCCTCGTGCGATGGCGCGCCGTCGCGGCAACCCTGGGCGCGCTGGCCGTCGTCGCGCTGGCCGCCGCCGGTCGCCGTCACCCGGCCCTCGTCGCGCTCGCCACGTGGCTGCCGGCGCTCGGCAAGGCGATGCTGGTCAACATCGGCATCAGCGCGATCGCGATTGCGATCGGCACGCTCGCCGGCCTCGTACTCGGCCCGCTGACGCTGTCGCGGCTCGGCATCGCGCGCGTGCTGGCGCGCGCGTACGTGCAGTTGTTCCGCAACGCGCCGCTGCTCGTGCTGATCTATTTTTCGACCTACGTATTCCCGTTCGAAATCAGGTTCGGCCATGCGTCGCTGCCGTTTCCGGACTGGTTCAAGGTAACGCTCGGCCTCGCGCTGCCCGCGAGCGCGAATTTCGCGGAAATCTTCCGCGGCGCGATCCAGTCGATTCCGCATGCGCAGTGGGACGCAGCGCGCTCGCTCGCGTTCAGCCGCGCGCAAGTGTTCCGCTGGATCATCCTGCCGCAATGCGTACGCCGCATGCTGCCGCCGTGGATGAACCTGTATGCGAGCATCGCGATGGCCACCGCGCTCGCGTCGCTGGTCGGCGTGCACGACCTGCTCGACACCGCGCAGGTCGCGAGCAACACCGTCGCGCGAGCCGACTTCACCGTCGTCGTCTATTTCACGGTACTCGGCCTGTTTTTCGCGTACTGCTACCCGATCGCCCGTTTCACCCGCCTTCTCGAAAGACGTCATGCATTCCACTGAAACTCCGCGCGGCGCGGACGAGCCGCTCGTCCGCCTGCGCGACGTGCACCTGTCCTACGGCACGACGCCCGTGCTGCGCGGCATCGATCTCGACGTGCACCGCGGCCAGGCCGTGTCCATCATCGGTCCGTCCGGCTCCGGCAAATCGACGATCCTGCGCTGCATCACCGGGCTGTTGCGGCCGCAGCGCGGCCTGATCGAGGTCGACGGCACGCGCGTCGACCTGCTCGCATCGGAGCGCGACGAAATCGCGCTGCGCAAGCGGGTCGGCTTCGTGTTCCAGCAATACAACCTGTTTCCGCACCTGAGCGTGCTCGACAACCTCGTCGTCGCCCCGGTCCGGATTCTCGGCCGCGATCGCAACGATGCGGTGCGCACCGCACACGCGCTGCTCGAACGCGTGCGTCTCGCGGACAAGGCGCACGCCTACCCCGGCGAGCTGTCGGGCGGCCAGCAGCAGCGCGTCGCGATCGCCCGCGCGCTCGCGATGCAGCCCGACCTGATCCTGTTCGACGAAGTGACGTCTGCGCTCGACCCGGAAACCGTCGGCGACGTGCTGTCGGTGATTCGCGATCTCGTGCGCGACGGCATGACCTGCGTGCTCGTCACGCACGAGATGCGCTTCGCCGAGGAAATCAGCGACGTCGTCTACTTCACCGAGGCGGGCGTGATCGTCGAGCACGGGTCGGCCGCGCAGCTGTTCCGCGCGCCGCAAAGCACGCGCACGCGGGCTTTCCTCGCGCATGCGCTCGGCCCGGCCAGCAGCCCGCACGCAAGCCGCGACGGCGCGCCGATCGCACTCGACCTGACGCGCTTCGCGGTCTGACTCAACGCGCTGCGTAGCGGCTCGGCGGGCGCGCGAGCCCGAGATGGTCGCGCAGCGTCATGCCCTCGTATTCGGTGCGGAACAGGCCGCGCCGTTGCAGTTCCGGCACGACATGCCCGACGAAATCGTCGAGTCCGCCCGGGAAATACGGCGGCATGATGTTGAAGCCGTCCGCGGCGCCGCCGTCGAACCATTCCTCGAGCGCGTCGGCGACCTGCGTCGGCGTGCCCCATACGATCCGATGCCCGCGCGCGCCGGCGA
Organism: Burkholderia sp. BCC1993; assembly: GCF_905339865.1. Classification (NCBI taxonomy): domain Bacteria; kingdom Pseudomonadati; phylum Pseudomonadota; class Betaproteobacteria; order Burkholderiales; family Burkholderiaceae; genus Burkholderia; species Burkholderia sp. BCC1993. The sequence goes on from NZ_CAJPGZ010000016.1 coordinate 58,355, forward strand.
CGAGATAGTAGAGTTCGCGCAGCGTGAGGTTCTCGCGGCGCGCGAGATCGGTAAGCAGCTTCGCGCGGCTCTTCAGCTGATCGGATTCGGGCAGGTCGGGCAGCGGGCCGTCGAGCGGATACGTCGACACGTCGTGGCCGAGACGGTCGGACAGCAGCGTCAGCGCGCCCGACGTATCCGTCCATTGCTGGAGCTGCGCATATTTGTCCTTGGCCTCCTGCTCGGTGCGGCCGATCACCGGAAACACGCCCGGCATCACGGCAAGCGCGTCCTCGGCACGGCCGTATGCCGCGAGCCGACCCTTCAGGTCGCGATAGAAGGCCTGCGCTTCCTCGAGCGTCTGCTGCGCGGTGAACACGACTTCCGCGGTGCGCGCGGCAAGCTCCTGGCCGGGGCCCGACGAGCCGGCCTGAATCACGACCGGATGGCCCTGCGGCGGGCGCGACGCGTTGAGCGGCCCCCTCACGTTGAAGAAGCGTCCGGCGTGATCGAGCGTGTGCACCTTCGTCGGGTCGAAATACACGCCGCGCGCCTTGTCCCTGACGAGCGCGTCGTCGTCCCAGCTGTCCCACAGCCCCTTCACGACATCGACGAATTCGCCGGCCATCTCGTAGCGCTGCGCGTGATCCGGATGATTGCCGCGCGTGAAATTCGCGGCGGTGCGGTCGTATGAAGTCGTCACGACGTTCCATGCCGCGCGCCCGCCGCTCAGATGGTCGAGCGATGCGAACACGCGCGCGATATGGTAAGGCTCGCTGTACGTCGTCGACGCGGTCGCCGCAAGGCCGATGTGCCGCGTATGCATCGCGAGCGCCGACAGCAGGCTCAGCGGCTCGAAGCGCATCGCCATCGACGGATGCGCGTCGGGGCCGCTCGTCAAGCCGTCGGCCAGGAAGACCATGTCGAACTTTGCGCGCTCGGCGGTCTGCACGACGTGGCGCAGCAGATCGAAGTTCTCGCTGCCGGATTCGGCATCGGGGTGGCGCCAGCCGGCGACGTGGTGTCCAGCGCCCTGGAGGAACAACCCGAGGCGCATCTGGCGGCGGGAAAGTGTGCTGCGATCGGTGCTCATGATTGAAGCGACGTAAAGGTGTGGAAAAGCCGGGCGAGATCGGCCGTGCTTCGCATCGTATCGATCAGCTCCGGGACGAACGCGAGTGCGGGATCGTGGGCGGTCGCGTCCGCGAACTTCGCGGCAAGGTCGTCGGCACCGACGAGGCGTTCGATGCGTTGCCGCAGCGTGTCGCCGTTGCGCAGCGCTATCTCGACGACCGAGAAGCGCGTCGCGGGATCGGTCGACGCGCGCGGCGCCGCGGCATCGTGGCGCCGCGTCACGCGTGCGGCGAGCGCGATCAGGTCGTCGCGCACGGGCACGTCGGCGAACGTCGCGACGCCGGGCGGCCCGTCCGTCAGTGCGGCGGCCACCGCGTATTCCACGCTGAAGCGCGCTTCGAGGCCGGTGGCCGGCAGTCGGTTCGACAGCGGCGTGTCTCCGCCTGGCGGGAACGTGACCACGATGCCCTCGATGTCCGCCGGCGCGATGCGATGGCTGGCGCGCAGATCGAGCGCGGCCTGCACGGCGTAATGGGTTGCCGTGCAGCACGGCCACGGCTTGAAGTACAGCCCGGGCGACACGATCTGCCACGGCGCGCCCCAGTCAGCCAGCACGCGCGCCGGCTGCGACGCGCCGCCGCCGAACACGGCGAAGAATCCTTCCGGGCCGTCGAGTGCGCCCGGTGCGCCGGTCAATCCGGCCTCGGCGAGCGCCACGGCGAACAGCCCCGCGCGCGCCGCAAGGCCCGCGTGCAACGGCTTGACCTCGCTGCCGAACTGCAGGCGCAGCCCGGCCGATTGCGTCGCGGCGATGCCGAGCGCGTTTTCGGTGGCCGCCGCATCGAGCCCGACCAGATGCGCCGCGGCAGCGGCCGCGCCGAGCGTGCCGAGCGTCGCGGTGTTGTGGAAACCGAGTTCGTAGTGGCGGCTGCCGAGCGCGAGACCGATCCGCGCCATCGTCTCGACGCCGACGACGTATGCGTCGAGCAGTTCGAGCGCGCTGCGTGCGCGCACCTGCGCGAGCGCGAGCAACGCCGGCAGCAGCACGGTGCCGGGATGGCCACGCACGCTGCTGTGCACGTCGTCGTAATCGAGCGCATGGCCTGCATAGCCGTTGAGCAGCGCGGCATGTTGCGGCGACGCCGGTATCGCACTGCCGATCACCGCTGCAGCGCCGGCCGAATCTCGACCGCACGCCGCCAGCAGCTTGCGATAACCGTTGTCGCGAGCGCCAGCGAACGCGGCGGCAAGGAAGTCGAGCAGGCCGCGCCGCGCGGCAGCGATGGCGGACGGATCGCGCGCGGGCTCGGCGCACGCGATCGCTGCGGCCAGCCGGCGCGTGACGTCGCCGGCCGTGCCGTCGGGAATCAAGTGGGGAGACATGTCAACCGTTGGAAAGTCGCGAAATGCCGCAACGGGCGGCGCAACCGGGAACCTTCCGGTTCCTGCTCGCATGGGAGCGTTGGATACTAGCGAAGCATCCTTGCGTGCCCAACCAAGTATTCGAGCTTTCGATATCGCGTATTCAGCGTTGCTTGAACGGAGGTCGGTGAGTTCGCTGCCATGTGCGGCTCCCGGTAAACAGTGCCGTCGTGTGAGCGAGTTTTCGGCGGACTGACCCGGGCCCACAAAACTGCCGCGGTTTGTCGTCGGAACCAAGTGTCGAAGTTCGTGGATCTTGCTAATGGCGTCTGTTTGAACGCTAATCCTGTCCGTCTATTCCGCTAATGCGGGGCGGCGTTTCAGCGAAGTGCACTGAATTCCAAACACGACTGGACTGCAGCCGAATTGATGCTAAATTTGATGCACACGAGCATCAAAGGAGTCATCATGCGTACTACTGTTACCGTCGACGACGCGCTCTATGCGCGCGCACTCGAACTCGCCGAGCCGGGCATGTCGCCGGCCGACCTGTTCCGGGCTGCACTCGAAACGTTCGTGCGTGTCCAGGCCGGACAACGTCTTGCCGCGCTTGGCGGTCGCGCCCCGGACATGCCGGATGTGCCACGCCGTAACCCGGAGGCGGCTGCCCGATGAGCGTTCTGATCGACACATCGGTCTGGGTCGAGCATTTCCGGCGACCGCTACCAGCGCTTATCCAGCTGCTGCGTGTCGATGACGTCTTGACGCATCCGTTAGTGATACTCGAACTGACGTGCGGGACGCTCCCCGAACCGCGGGCCCGAACGCTGGGAGATCTCGCGTTATTGCGCCAGACGCGGCTCGCGACGCCAGCCGAAGTAGCGGACTGGATCGAGCGGGAACGGCTGTATGGGCGCGTATGCGGCGCGGTGGATTGCACGCTGCTGGCGTCGGTGCTGTTGACCCCGAGCACTTGGCTCTGGACGCGCGATCGGCGGCTCGCCCAACTGGCGGAGCAATTCGGGGTTCATTACTTACCGCCTGACCTGCATTGAGCGAAGCCAGTGCCTATGGCTTCCAGTTCGATGTCTCCGACGTCAGGCTCTACGGCCGCTTCTTGAGTCGCTCCTTCGCATCGCCGAATGATGCCTGTGTCTTGCCGACGATCTGTTCGGCCTTGCCCGTCAACCTGTCTGTTGGATTTCCCACGACCTTGCCAACCAGCTCTTTCAGTTTGCCCTTTGCTTCCCTGAGGCGGCCTTTTACCTGATCTTTGTTCATGAGTTGCTCCTTGAAACTGACGGATGCTCGAACTGCGCATGCCGGTCCGGCACGCTGAGCGAATCGCGACGAAACGTCGGTGCAGGCACGGCGCTTGCGCCGGCTGAAGCGTTCGCGCTTGTGACCAGCGAGTTGACGGTCGAAGGCTAGACGCTCGCCAGGCTCGCGTATCTGTAACGGGTGCCGGAGGCAAGGCAGGCTGTGGCCACTCGTTGCCAATCTTGCGGAGGAAGCATGAATATCGTCACTAGCGCCGGCCCGCTGGTTTCGCTGATCGCCGGCATTCTCATCCTTGTGGTACCGCGCCTGCTGAATTACATCGTTGCGCTCTACCTGATCGTCATCGGGCTGCTCGGTCTGTTCGGCGGACGTATCCATTGAATTGACATGACCACGAGATAGCCGGTTACGGACGCGCATCAGTTCCATCGTGACGCGATGCGTAGGTCCGCGGCGGCGGACACCGCCAGCGCAATGAGCAACACCTATGCCGTCTGCATAGGGATGAGTGACCGAGAGAACGACGACATCGCGCGTCTTTCCTCGATGCAATGACTCGTCGCCTCTGCGCCGGCGGCCTGATGCGGAGAACCGTGATGCCGACAAGTGCGCGCGCCCTCTCGCAAGGCGGCGCAGGGGCCGTCCCTTCGGATAGAAGCGATATTCGACCCGGCATCGGCATGGCGGAAACGGGTAATTTTCACGCCCCTCGATCGCAAAATCGGTTCCCCCTGGTCAGACTTTTCCCCACTTCCCTCCATTTCGTTTCAATTCGATGTAAGTGTTCCTTTGTCGGATCGGAACCGAAATGACGAGTGCGTTGTATACCCTGTCCGCGTGTGCGTACGCTTCGCGTCATCATGCTCTGCACTCCTTCCCTTTAAGCGTCGCGCTGTGCATCGGAGCAATTGCATGTCAAATCCGTAGCGACGATGACGTCGTGCGTGCGGCCACCGGATCGGTGCTGGCTGCGACGCGACGCGGGGGGCGTGGTTGAAATAGCAACGAAGTGCTGCCGCTCCGTATGGGAACGAATCGTGCGCGTTCTCAGGTATTGAATGGAGGACAGCGCTATGAAGCCCTTGACAATTGCAAACCGCCGGATTCTGGCGACACTCGTGGCAGGCGGCGCGCTCGTCGCGGCCGGCACGGCCTTCGCGCAAACTTACGTTGTACCGCCGCCGAGGTACGAAGAGCCATATCACGCCCCGGCGCCGGATGTGTCGATCACGATTGGCATGCACGGCGACCGCTACTGGGACGGCCATCGCTACTGGGAGCACGAAGCCTGGATGCATCGTCATCCGCGTGAACATGATCCGTGGCGCGAACACGAGCACGAGCATGAACACATGCACGAACACGAGTATCGTGAATAGCGAAGTGCGGCCACCAGAAACGGCGGAGACCTCTCCGGCTTGACACGCTCGTTGCTTGCGCACGGACTTGCCTGATCGCTTCGGACCATTTCAGTCCTGGTTCGTGCGCACGGCGATTCGCCGTCCATCGCGTTCGCTGAACGATCCACCCAAGGTCGAGCACCCGGCGCGCGCGGTCGGCATGCACGAAAGCGCCTGTCCCGCGCGTTTCGCGGCAACCTCGGACCGACGATATTCGAGTCTCTGCGGTACGAGCGCCCGCGAATCGCGCGGTATCAGCTGGATTGGATCCGACGTCGCCCGCCATTGCGGCACGCACTCACGGCGATCGCGTGAAGTAACGCTGTGCCAGCGCGACCCAGTAGCGAACGCCGGCCGGAATGATGTCGTCGTTGAAATCGTAAGTCGGGTGATGCAGCGCCGGCGCGGCCGCTCCCGCCGGCGCGTTGCCGATCAGCACGTACGCGCCGGGGCGCTCCTCCAGCATGAAGCCGAAGTCTTCGGACGTCATGTTCGGCGGCACGTCGGGGTGAAGGCGTTCGTCGCCGAACGTGTCGCGAATCACCGCTTCGCAGAGTGCGGTCTCGGCCGGCGTGTTGACCGTCGCCGGATAGTACTGAAAGAACTCGATGTCGACTTGCGCGCCATAAGCCGCGGCCAACCCTTCGCACACGAGCCGGACGTCGCGCTGCAACTGTTGCTGCAATGCCGACGACAGCGTGCGGATCGTCCCGCGCAACTCGGCGCTGTCCGGAATGACGTTGTCCGTCGTGCCCGCATGAAACATGCAGACGGAAATGACGGCGGGGTCCACCGGATCCTTGTGCCGCGCGGCAATGGTCTGACACTGCAGCACCATCGAACAGGCGAGCGGTACGGGATCGATGCCCAGGTGCGGCTGCGCCGCATGCGCGCCCTTGCCCGTCACCGTGATCCTGAATCGGCAGCCGGCGGCCATGATGGCGCCGGTGCGCAACCCGAAATGCCCGGCCGGCAAACCGGGCCAGTTGTGCATGCCGAACACGGCTTCCGTCGGGCATTGCTCGAACAGCCCGTCGTCGATCATCTTCCGCGCGCCCGCGCCGCCCTCTTCCCCGGGCTGAAACACGAAATGCACGGTACCCGGCAACTGCGGCAGGTCTTTCAGGATGCGCGCGGCGCCGAGCAACATGACGGTATGCCCGTCATGCCCGCACGCATGCATGACGCCTTGCGCGCCCGATGCGTGCGCGAAGTCGTTGGCCTCCTGGATCGGCAACGCATCCAGGTCCGCGCGAAGCACGATTCCGCGGCCCGGGTCCGCACCCGGCAGGCTCGCGACGACGCCCGTGCCGCCCAGCCCGCGCGACACCGCATAGCCGAGATCTTCAAGCTCGCGGGCGACGACGTCGGCCGTCCTGTATTCCTCGAACCGCAACTCGGGATGCGCATGCAGGTCGCGACGCAAGGTCGCCCAGTGCGCGCAATGGGCTTTCAGAGACGTCTCGGGGAGGGCGGGATTATCCAATGTCGGCACCTTCGGAAAGTAGACGGCTTCCATTCTGTACTGCCGCCGCGCTCGCGCGCAGCGGCTGCGTCAATCATCAAAGCCCAGGATCGACTTGACCTCCATGTACTCCTCCATCCCTTCGATCCCGTACTCGCGGCCGTTGCCCGACTGCTTGTACCCGCCGAACGGTGCCTGAGGATCCCATGCCGGGTAGTTCAGATGGACCTGCCCCGACCGCAGGCGCGCAGCCACCGCGCGCACGCGTTCCTTGTCGGTGCCCTGCACATGTGCGCCAAGCCCATAGACCGTGTCGTTCGCGATGTCGACGGCCTCGTCGACGGTATCGTAAGGCAGGATCGCGAGGACCGGACCGAAGATCTCCTGCTGCGCGATCGCCATGTCGGTGCGGACGTCGGAAAACACGGTCGGCCGCGCATAAAAGCCGCGGTCGAATCCCGCCGGCCGCCCGGGGCCGCCGGCGATCAGCTTCGCCCGTTCGTCGAGGCCCGCGTCGATCATCTGCGCGACCCGGCCGAACTGCGCACGATTGGCCAGCGGACCATGCGTCGTCGTGTCGGCGAACGGATCGCCGACGACCAGCTGCTGCGTTGCCGCGATGGCCAGCGCCTCGACGCGGCCCAGCACGCTGCGCGGCACGATCAGCCGGGTCGGCGCGCTGCACGACTGGCCCATGTTGCGGAACGCGGCGGCAACGCCCGGCGCGATGGCGCGCGACAGGTCCGCATCGGGCAATACGATGTTCGGCGACTTGCCGCCAAGCTCCTGCGCGACGCGCTTGACGGTCGGCGCCGCCGCCTGTGCGACCAGCACGCCGGCACGCGTCGACCCGGTGATCGACACCATGTCGACCTCCGGGTGCGCCGCGAGCGCCTCGCCCACTTCGGTTCCGCTGCCGCTCACCAGGTTGAACACGCCCGCGGGCACGCCCGCATCGGCGATCACTTCGGCAAACAGCAACGCGCTGAGCGGCGACAGCTCGCTGGGTTTCAACACCACCGTGCAGCCTGCCGCGAGCGCCGGGCCGACCTTCGCCGTGATTTGATAGATCGGCCAGTTCCACGGTGTGATCAGCGCGCACACGCCGATCGGCTCGCGCACGATCGCGGTCGTCCCGCGCCGTGTCCGGAAGGGGTAACTGGCCAGATTGTCGCGCGCGACCCGGATATGTTCGGCCGCGAGCGGCACATGGGCGCCGCGTGCGTAATTGATCGGCGCGCCCATTTCCATCGCGAGCGCGAGCGCGAACCGTTCGGCCCGCTCCAGCATCAACGCGTGAACGCGGTCGAGCAGTGCGGCGCGTTGCTGCGGCGAAGTCGCGGCCCAGCGCTCGAAAGCGTTGCGCGCGGCCTGCACCGCGCGGTCGGCGTCGCGCGCATTGCCGAGCGGGATCTCGCACAGCGTGTCTTCGGTGGACGGGCTGACGACCGCGAACCGGTCGCCGCCGTCAGGCAAAACCCAGTCGCCGTCGATGAAGAAGCGCTCCAGCCTGCCGGCTTCCAGCAGGTGACGAACCGGTGAATCGATGGGTGAATGCATTGCGGGGTGTCCTTGAATCGATACCATGCGCCGGCGAACGGCGGAAGCCCGGAGGCCGCCACCGTCGACCGCGAGACGGCCTCACACTAGAAATCGGCAACCTTGCCCCAGGCGGAATCCGCGAACCGGCCCGGCTGATACGGTACCGGGTCCACGATCGGTGGCGCGCCGGTGGCGAGATCCGCGATCAGGTGACCGGCGCCGGGGCCGATGCCGAAACCGTGTCCGGAAAAGCCTGCCGCCAGGATCAATCCCGGCACGCCCGGCACTTCGCCGATACCGGGGACGCCGTCCGGCGTGCTGTCGACGTACCCGGCCCATGCGTGCGTGATCGTGGCTTCGCGCAGTTCGGGCAGCAGTTCGACGGCACGACGATAGGTTTCGGTGACGGTCGGCATGTCGGGCTTCGGATCCAGGATGCGCACCGCCTCCATCGGGGTCGGCGCATCGAGCCGCCACCGCTTGAGCGTTTCGTGGCCGCCGCGCATGCCCTCGAGGCCGCCCGGCAGAAGATTGCGCCAGCGCTTCGCGAACATCGGCACGAACTGCGGGGCGAACCGCAGGAACTGCGGCGTCACGTCCACGCGCGCGCGGCCGCTGATGGCCAGTGCGTAGCGTCCGTCGTCGCGGCGCGTGACGGACACGCCGGAGGTGTACAGCGCATCCGGCAAGCGCTGTTCGACGGGCGACACGCTCAGGATCGACTGACGGATCGACGCCTGCGGAAAACGGATGCCGAGCTGGCGGCAGAACGACGACGCCCACGCGCCGCCGGCGAGCACGACCGTCTTCGTCCTGATGACGCCGGCCTCGGTAACCACGCCGCCGACGCGCCCGCCCTCGAGTTCGATCCCGCGCGCAGCACAGTGCTGGTGGACGCTGCCGCCCAGCTTCATCAGTGCAGCCGCCACGGCCGGGGCAGCCTTGCCCGGGTCGGCCGTGCCGTCGGTCGGCGAGAACACTCCACCCTTCCACTGCCGGCCCGTCACGCGCCCGCGCTCGCCGGCCTGCTTGCTGTCGAGCATGTACGTCGTCACGCCCGCGGTCTTCGCGAAGTCGCCCCAGCTGGCCCAGCGGGACAGCTCGGCCTCGTCATTGCTCAGATACAGCAGCCCGCAGCGATGAAAGCCCGGGTCTTCGCCGGATTCGGCGGCGAATCGTTCCCACAGGTCGATGCTCTTGCTCGCCATCGGCAATTCGCGCGCGTCGCGGTTCTGCTGCCGGCACCAGCCCCAGTTGCGGCTCGACTGCTCGGCACCGATGCGGCCCTTCTCGACCAGCGCGACCGACATGCCGCGCCGGGCGAGGTAGTACGCGGTAAAGACGCCGATGATGCCGCCGCCGATCACGACGACGTCGGCCGAGGCCGGCAGCGTGGGCGAGGTTTCGATAAGGCGCAGCGGAGGGGACATGGTCAGTCTCGTTCGGTGGATACGTGGACGTTCTGCACGACGTAGAATTTCGCCACGCGCTCGCTGCTTTCCCACCCGATCGATGCGCCGCGCGGCACGAACAGCGCGTCGCCGGCGCCGAGCGACAGCACGCTGCCGTCGGGCGCCGCGAACCGGACGCCGCCGGCCAGCAGGAGCATGAATTCGTTCACGCGATGCGGGCGAACGATCCGATGATAAGGCGTCGAATCCCACGTGCCCGCGCAGTACCCGGCGCCATCGTCGACGAACACGTTGTCGCTGCGGCATTGCGGCGCGGGGCCGAGCAGGACCTCCGGCGGCAGCGTCGCGGACGGCTTGAAGTCGGCGTCGGCGCGCAGCGCAAACACGCCGCGCTTCGTCGGTGTCGCGCACGCGGCCGCGCAGAACGTGAACAGCACGCGCGATGCCGCGGTGACGCGCAGCGCCGTGCCGCCGCCGATCACGGCCCCTTCTCCCGGGCCCAGCACGAGCGGTGCGGCGCCGGCCGCTTCGAGCGTCAGTTCGCCTTCGATGATCGCGATGGTTTCGATGTGCGGAAAGCTCGCCACGTCGAGTTCGCCGGCGAAGGCGATACGTCCGGCGGCCATCGCGTCGGGCCCTTCCCAGGCGATCTCCCGATGTCGCGCGAAAGGATCGTTCGCGCCGAACGCCTGCTTGCGAAACGCGGTTGACGAAGGTGCGCCGTCGGCACGGTGCAACACGAAAGCTGCGGTCATTTCTGCTCCTGTGCAGTGCGCGGCGGCCGGGTTGAAAACCGTCGCGCGATATCGGAAATCGTCGATCGCCGGCGCGCTCGCCGGCCATCCGTCAGGCGTGCCTGTCGCCGTTGCGCCTACGCTGCGTGACACGACGCTACGCGGCGGTCGGTGTGCGTGCGCAGCGAAGACGGTCGCGCAGGCGTGCCCGGCCGCGCGACCACGTAATCGCGCGGCGTGATCCCGAGCACCCGCCGGAAATGCCGGCACAGGTGGCTCTGATCGAAGAAGCCGACCTCGGTCGCGACGACCGACGGCGCGAGGCCGGCGCGCAGCAAGTCCTGCGCACGCCGCACGCGCACGAGGCTCAGATACCGGTGCGGCGACAACCCGACTTCGCCGCGAAAGCGTGCGGTGAAACGCGACACGCTCAAGCCGGCCACCGCCGCGAGCGTGTCGAGGTTCAGCGGCTGCGCGAACGACGCATCGATCGTGCGCAGCACCTCGCCGATCGCCGGCGATACGGGCTGCGGAACACGCGCTGCGCGAGGCGTCGCGCCTTCGTCCGCATCGTGGAACAGGGTGACCATGCTCGCCGTCCTCATGCGGCCGCCTGCACGGCAGTGCCCTGCGCGGCGCAGGGCGCGATCGGGCACGGCGCGCTCGGCCCGGCCATCGTGTCGCCGCCGCCGGTCCCGTCGCGGCGGCCGTTGCCGGCGGCGAGCGGGCAAACGAATCGTGCGGTCATATCCAATCCTCCGGGGGCAGTCGCTTCAGTGCAGGAAATCCTGGATCCGGTAATACGCGCCGACGATCGGCAGAAACCACGCGTGCCCGAAATGGCCAGGCATCGCCGGCCACTCGAGGTCGCGCCACGGATTCGACGCGGCCGCGCCGTACAGCACGTCGGCCATCACGCGGCCCATGTGCACCGACATCTGCACACCGTGGCCGCTGTAGCCCATCGAGTAATAGAGCCCGTCGTGCTGGCCCGCGCGCGGCAGCCGGTCGGCGGTGATGTCCACCAGCCCGCCCCAGCAGTAATCGAGCCGCACCTTCGCCAGTTCCGGGAAATACTCGGCCATGCCGGCGCGCAGGATGTCGCCGCTTTTCGCGTCGGAGCGCTGGCTCGACATCGCGAAGCGCGCGCGGCCGCCGAACAGCAGCCGGTTGTCGGGCGTCACACGGAAGTAGTTGCCGATCTGGCGCGACGTCACGTATGCGCGGCGCTGCGGGAACAGCCGGTTCAACTGCGCGTCGGGCAGCGGCTCGGTCACGACGATGAAGCTGCCGACCGGCGCGATGCGCCGCCGGAACCAGCCGAACGGGCCGTGCTGCGATGCGCCGGTCGCGACCAGCACGCGATCGGCGACGATCCTGCCGCGCGTGCAGGTGATCGCGTGGCGCTCGCCGTCGAGCCGCTCGAGCTGCGTGACGGCCGCATGCTCGTAGACGCGTGCGCCGGCATGTACGGCCGCCTGCGCAAGCCCGACGCCGAACTTGCCCATGTGCATCTGCGCGCCGTTGCGCTGCAGGAGTCCGCCGTAGAAACCGTCGGAGGCGACTTCGTCGCGAATCCGCGCCGGCTCGATCAGTTCGATGTCCGGATCGACATCGCGGCGCAACGCGTTGAAGGTCTTTTCGAGCCCCGCGAAATGCTGCGGCTTCGCGGCGAGCTTCAGCTTGCCCGCCCGCCGGAAATCGCAGTCGATCGCGTGCTCGGCGACGATCGTCTCGACGCTCTTCACCGCGCTTTCGTACGCGCGATAGAACTGCTTCGCCGGCTCCGCGCCGATGCGCGCGGCCAGCGACGCATAATCCTGCGCAACGCCCGTATTGCACTGGCCGCCGTTGCGGCCGGACGCTTCGCCCGCGACCTGCGCGGCTTCGAGCACGACCACCGATACGCCGCGCTGCGCGAGCGCCAGCGCCGCCGACAGGCCGGTGAAGCCACCGCCGATCACGACCACGTCGGCCCGCCCTTCGACGGGCCCTTCGCAGCCGGCGCGAAACGCGGGGCGGGTATCCAGCCAGTACGATTCGAATTTCATCGGATTCTTCTCGAGCATGTCGGCGACGACGATCGACGGCCGTTCATGGGAAATCATTTAATCACCGTCAAAAACCGCAGTTGCCGCGTATTCGCGCGCGGCACGCGCACAAATCGCCGTTTTGCGCGACCGCCGCAGCAGACTATGCGGCGCGCCGGCGTGTCGCGCGCTACAGCCGCACCGGCTGCTCGGGTGCGGCACCCGCCGGCGCCGGCTCCGCCTGGAAGCGCGCGAGGTCTTCCTCGCTGCGATGGCACAGCACCTGCGCGCCGTTGTCGAGCGTGCGCAGCACCGGTGCCGTCCGGTTGCAGACACCGTCGACCCGCATCGCGCAGCGCGACAGGAACGGACACAGCTCGGCGTCGTCCGCGCTCGCGCCGATCGGCACCAGCGGCCGGTGGCAGCGCTCGGCCGCATCGTCGAGCCAGCCCGCGCGCAACTCCGGCGCGGACGACACCAGCAGATGCGAATACGGGTGATAAGGCGGCGCGCACAGCGCGTCGCGGCTGCCCGTCTCCACGCGGCGGCCCGCGTACAGCACGACGATGTCGTCGCTGATCGCGCGCACCTTCGCGATGTCGTGCGTGATGAACACGTACGACACGCCGAGCTTCGCCTGCAGGTCGCGCAGCAGATCCATGATCGCGGCGCCGACGACCGTATCGAGCGCCGACGTGACTTCGTCGCACAGGATCAGGTCGGGCTCGGCCGCCAGCGCGCGCGCGAGGTTCACGCGCTGCTTCTGACCGCCCGACAGCTCGCCGGTGCGCCGCGCGGCCACCGCCTGCGGCAGCCGCACGAGCTCGAGCAGTTCCGCGACACGCTGGCGCGCACGCGCGCCCCGGATCCCGTGATAGAACGCGAGCGGCCGTGCGAGCGTGCGCTCGACGGTATGCACCGGGTTGAGCGCGGTATCGGCGTTCTGGAACACGATCTGCACGCGGCGGTGCTGCTCCTTGGTGCGCTTGGCGATATCGCGCGCGAGCGGCTCGCCGTCGAGCAGGATCTCGCCGCCCGTCGCCGGCACGAGGCCCGCGATCACCTTCGCGAGCGTCGTCTTGCCCGAACCCGATTCGCCGATCACGCCGACGGTCTGCCCGCGCCCGATGCGCAGGTCCACCTCGTGCAGGATCACCTTCGCGGGCCAGCCTTTCGCGGTGCGCGCGCCGTAGCCGGCGATCGCGCCGCGCACGTCGAGCAGCGGCGCCGGCGCGGCGCTCGCCGCTTTCTCGGCACGATCGGCATCGCGTTCGGCATCGTTCGGCGTGACCGCCGCGATCAGGCTCTGCGTGTACGGGTGCGTCGGCGCATGCAGGATCTGCTCGGTCGCGCCGGCTTCGCGGATCACGCCGTCGCTCAGCACGACGATCCGGTCGGCCATCTGCGCGACCACCGCCAGATCGTGCGACACGTACACCGCGCTCATCCCGCAGCGCCGGATCACGCTCTTGAACGCCTGCAGCACGTCGATCTGCGTGGTCACGTCGAGCGCGGTGGTCGGCTCGTCGAGGATCACGAGCTCCGGATCGGTAATCAGCGCCATTGCGGCCATCAGCCGCTGCAGCTGGCCGCCCGACACCTGGTGCGGATAGCGCTTGCCGATCGTCTCGGGCTCCGGCAGCGCGAGCGCGCGGAACAGCTCGACCGCCTTCGCTTGCGCGTCGCGCTTCGTCATCGTCTTGTGGATCAGCGCGCTCTCGATCACCTGGTCGAGAATCGTGCGCGACGGGTTGAACGCGGCCGCCGCGCTCTGCGCGATATAGGCGACCCGGCGGCCGCGCAGCGCGGTCAGCGCCTGGGCCGACAGCGTGCAGACGTCGGTGCCGCCGAGCTTCACCGCGCCGCCGGCGATCCGGCAGCCGGCGCGCGCATGGCCCATCAGCGCCAGCGCGATCGTCGTCTTGCCGGAGCCGGACTCGCCGATCAGCGCGAGCACCTCGCCGCGCGCGATCTCGAAGTCGACGCCGTGGACGATCGTCGTTTCCTCGCCGCCCGGCCGGCCGCCGACCACGCGCAGCCCGCGCACCTCGACGAGCGGAGTCGTTTCATCTCGCATCAGTGTTCTCCCGCGGCCGCGGCCGCGCCCTTGCGGCGGCCGCGATGCGGCAGGCCGTCGATCAACAGGTTGACGCCCACCGTCAGGATCGCGATCGCGACCGCGGGCATGATCGCGACGGCCGAGCCGTCGCCGAGGCTCGCGATGTTCTCGCGCACGAGCGAGCCGAGATCCGCGTACGGCGGCTGCACGCCGAGCCCGAGAAAGCTCAGGCCGCTCAGCAGCAGCACGACGAACGTGAAGCGCAGCCCGGTATCGGCGAGCATCGGATGGATCATGTTCGGCAGCATCTCGACGCACGCGATGTACAGCGCGCTCTCGCCGCGCGCCCGCGCCACCTGCACGAATTCGAGCGTGCTGATGTTGACCGCCAGCGCGCGTGCGATCCGGTACGAGCCCGGCATGTAGCTGACCGCGGCGGTCAGGACCAGCAGCGGCAGCGACGAGCCGAACGCGGCGACGAACATCAGCGCGAACATCTTCGACGGAATCGACGTGAGCGCATCGAGCAGCCGGCTCATCGTCTCGTCGACCGCGCGGCCCGACACGGTCGCGAGCAGCCCGAGCGTCGTGCCGGTCAGCGCGGCGAGCAGCACCGCCGCGAGCGCGAGCAGCACGGTCAGCCGCGTGCCGTACAGGATCCGGCTCAGCATGTCACGGCCGAGGAAGTCGGAGCCGAACGGCAGCTTCGCGCCGAACGGCGCGAACACGTCCGGCGTGACGATCGCGCCGACGTCGTGCGGCGCGAGCAGCGGCGCGAACACCGCGATGAACAGCATCAGGCCGACCATCGACAGGCCGACGCGGCCGCCGGTCGTCAGTCTGATGCGTGCGGCGCGGCGCTTGCGCGGCTGGTCGGGGGACGGCGAGGCGGGCGGCGTCGCGCCTCCCCACGGCGAGCGCGGTTCGCCTGACGGCGGCAGCGCACTGCTGCGATGAACGGGTTCGGTCGGGTGCATGGTCGGCATCTCGGAAGGTGGGCGGGACGCTCAGGTCCGCAGTCGCGGGTTCGATACGATCGAGCAGAGGTCGGCGAACAGCACGAGCGTCAGGTAGGCGACGCAGAAGATCAGCGTGCACGCCTGGACCAGCGGGAAATCGCGATTGCCGACCGCATCGACCATCAGGCTCGCGAGGCCCGGATAGTTGAAGATCGTCTCGACGACGATCACGCCGCCGAGCAGGTACGACAGGCTCAGCGCGATCGCATTGGCGATCGGCCCGATCGCGTTCGGCAGCGCATGGCGCAGCACGACGCGCGCGGGGCTCGCGCCCTTGAGCACGGCCATCTCGACATACGACGCGCTCAACTGCTCGATCACCGCGGCGCGCGTCATCCGGGCCATCTGCGCGATCACGACCGCGCACAGCGTCAGCACCGGCATCGCGTACGCGCGCAGGAAATCGTGCAGGCTCTCGATCGGGCCGCTGTACGACAGCGCAGACAGCCAGTGCAGCTTCACGGCGAGCACGAGCACGGCGACCGTCGCGATCAGGAACTCCGGCGTCGCGACGAGCGCCAGCGTGCCGAGGCTGATCACGCGGTCGACCACCGACTCGCGCTTGACCGCCGCGAGGATGCCGAGCAGCAGCGCGATCGGCACCGACACCGCGGTCGTGATCGCCGCGAGCGCGAGCGACTTCGGCAGGCGCCCGCCGATCATCGCCGACACCGGCATGTCGCCGGACAGCGAACGGCCGAAATCGCCGTGCAGCAGCCCGGTGAGCCAGTGCAGGTAGCGCACGTGGGCCGGCATGTCGAGGCCGAACTGCTGGCGCAGCGCGGCGACCGTCTCCGGCGTCGCCGACTGGCCGAGCGCGGCCTGCGCGGCATCGCCCGGCAGCAGGTTCGTGATCGTGAAGATGATCGCGGACACGATCAGCAGCGTCAGCGCGGTGACCGCGATGCGCCGGCCGATCAGTCCAAGCAGGATTCGATTCATGAAACTTCACTCCCGTAAAGGCCGCGTGCGGCCGGCGCGGCAGTCCGCACCGGCCGCACGGCGGCGGCACGCGCCGGCGTCAGGCGTTCCACCACACGTGCTCGGCGAACATGAAGCCCATCATCCCGCCGGTCGGGATCGAGCCGAGGCCCGCGAGCCGCTTGTCGTAGCCGTCGAGGAAGCTGATGAAGGCCGGGATGCCGACCCTGCACTGCTGCGCGACGAGCACCTGCATGTCGCCGTACATCTGCTTGCGCTTCGCGTCGTCGGTTTCCGAGCGCGCGGCGAGCAGCAGCTGGTCGAACTTCGGGTTCTTCCAGCCCGACTCGTTCCACGGCGCGTCCGACTTGAAGAACTGCGTGAACAGCACGTCGGCGCTCGAACGCGGGTTGATGTTGCCGAAGCCGAGCGGATGCTTCATCCAGTGATTCGACCAGTAGCCGTCCGCCGACACGCGGTTCACCTGCAGGTTCAGCCCGATCTTCTGGCCGGCCTGCTGCAGCAGCACGGCCATCTCGATCGACCCGTTCGCGTCGGAGGTCGCATAGATCGGCGGCAGCGCGGCGCCCAGCGCGCCCGCCTTCTGGAACAGGAACTTCGCCTTGTCCGGATCGTGCGGCCGCTGCGGCAGCGACGCGTTGAAGTAGCGATGGCCCGGCGGGATCGGCTGGTCGTTGCCGATCACCGCGTAGCCGCGGAACACCGCCGAGCGGATCTGCTCGCGATTGAACAGGTACTTCATCCCTTCGACGAAATCGGGGTTCGCGACGATCGGGTTGTCGCTGCGCATGATCAGGTCGGTATAGAGCCCTGACTTGGTTTCCTGCAGCGCATAGCCCGGCGTCGACGCGACCCGCTGCGTCGAGCGCGGATCGATCGCGTTGACCAGGTGCACGTCGCCCGACAGCAGCGCGTTCAGCCGCGCGGCGCTGTCGCTGATGCCGATCAGCTCGATCTCGTCGAGATACGGCATCCCCGGCTTGAAGTAGCTGTCGTTGCGCACGCCGACGGTCGACACGCCCGGCTTGAACGACTTCAGCTTGTACGGGCCGCAACCGATGCCGGTGCTGAAGTCGGTCGTGCCGTCCTTGACGATCACGAGTTGCGGCGTCGCGAGGATCACCGGCAGATCGGCATTCGCGCTCGCGAGCACGAGCGTGACCTCGTCCGGGCCGCTCGCCTTCGCGTCGGCGAACTGATCGGCGAGCGGCTTGACCTTCGACGCGGTGGCCGCGTTCTTGTGGCGCATCAGCGAGTACACCACGTCGGCCGGCGTGACCGGTTTCCCGTCGTGGAACGTGACGCCCTTGCGCAGCTTGATGATCCACGTCTTCGCGTCGGTCGTCTGCAACGACTGGGCGAGATTCATCTGCGGCGTCAGGCTCGCATCAAGCTGCGTGAGGCCGCTGTAGAACATGAAGAAACGAATGTAGTCGGCGCCCGTCGAGCCCTTGGCCGGGTCGAGCGTATCAGCCGTCGAGCCCGATTCGTTCGCAACCCGGATCTTGCCGCCGCGCTTGGGCGCGGGTGCCGCAAAGGCACTCCCGGGTTGCATCAGCAGCCCGCCGGCGCCGGCGGCCATCATGCCGCTCGCCGCCATGACCCGCATCATGTCGCGGCGCGTGAAGCCGCCCTTGCTGCCGTTGTCGATATCGTCGCTCATCCGAACTGCTCCTGACTGTGGAAAGTGGGTCCTGGGGTCCAGCGTGGTTCGAGAATCCCGTCGTGCCCGCGTGCTGGTCGCGGGCGCGACGTCGTGCTCATTGAGTTCATTTAAGCATCGCCAAAATGCGGGTTATCGCGATTCGGGGCGGCTGGACGATACGATTCGACCGTTTTGGACCGCCCGCGCAGCATGATTTGCTGCGTGACCACGCGTACCGCCATCGGCTCGATGCCGCGTCGCGACGACTGCGCGATACGTGCGCGACGAAGGAAATCGTAAAGTGATTCGCGCGGCAGATTGCGCCGACAAAATTGGCCGCGCGGCATCCGAAACGCGTTCGGCACACGCAAACCGCATGTTTGTGTGGAATGCGTGCTCGCGGCCCGCGGCGCCCGATACGACCGGAACATCGCGCACGCATCGGACAGCGGGCGCCGGCCGCGAGGATGGCCGGCGCATGAAAGGTCAGGAGATTGCCGCGACATCGAAGCGGCTTTGCCGGACGACAGGCGGACAACAGGGATGCGGCCGGATGATCCGACGCCGGGCGCGAACCCGTGGCGGGCAGCCGAGCCGCGACTCCCCGCTGCGACGCGGTCGGCGCCGGCAGGTTGGTGAGCACCACGCCGGACACCTGTCGGCGTGGCGTCAGGAAGGCGAGGTGATGGCGTTGCCGGCGGGTGCGGGCACGCGGCCGCCAAGCGGTCAGGCGGTCAGGCGGTCAGGCGGTCAGGCGGTCAGGCGGTCAGGCCGCCAGGCAGTCACGCAGTCAGGCAGTCAGGCAGTCAGGCAGTCAGGCAGTCAGGCAGTCAGGCAGTCAGGCAGTCAGACCGTCGAGCAATCAGGCCGTCAGCCTGAACACCGATACGGCGGCCCTCAACCGTGCCGCCTGTTCATCCAGCGAGGACGCGGCCGCGGCGGCCTGTTCCACCAGCGCGGCATTCTGCTGGGTCACTTCGTCCATCTGCGCGACCGCCAGGCCGATCTGTTCGATGCCGGTGCTTTGCTCGGCGGATGCCGCGGTAATCTCGCCCATGATGTCGGCGACCCGGTCGATCGACCGGACGATCTCCGTCATGCGCGCGCCCGCCGTCTCGACGAGCCGGCTGCCGCTGCCGACCCGCTCGACCGACGCCTCGATCAATCCCTTGATGTCTTTCGCGGCCGCCGCGCTGCGTTGCGCGAGCGAGCGGACCTCCGCGGCCACGACCGCGAACCCGCGCCCTTCCTCGCCGGCCCGCGCGGCTTCGACCGCGGCATTGAGCGCGAGAATGTTGGTCTGGAACGCGATGCTCTCGATCACGACGGTAATGTCGGCGATCCGCACCGATCCGTCCGAAATCTGCCGCATCGTTTCGACGACTTCCCGCACGGCGGCGCCGCCGAGTTCGGTCGCCTCCTTCGCGTGGGTCACGAGCGCGTTCGCCTGACGTGCATTGTCGGCATTCTGTCTGACCGTCGACGTGATCTGTTCCATGCTGGCGGCCGTTTGCTGCAGCGACGCGGCCTGTTCCTCCGTGCGCTGGGACAGGTCCAGATTGCCTTGCGCGATCTCGCCGGTGCCGACGGCAATCGAGTGGGTCGTGGTCTGGATGTCGGCGATGGTCTCGGTCAGTCGCGCCTTCATGTCGCCGAGCGCGACGAGCAGGCTGCCCGGCGCGGCGTGCGCCGTATCGAACTGCACGTCCAGTTCGCCGGCGGCGATGCGGGCCGCGATCCCGGCCGCCTGCGCGGGCTCGCCGCCCAGCGTCCGCCGGACGCTGCGCAACACCCCCCACGCGATCGCCGCGAGCGCCGCGGCGATGACGAGCGTGATGGCGCCGAGCACCTGCGCGAGCCGCGCAAACGCCGCGTTGATGTCGTCGTAGAAGAATCCCGTGCCGATCCACCAGTCCCAGTCCGGAATGGCGACCACGCCCTGCAGTTTCGGCTCCACGTCCGCGTCCGGGCTGCGCTTGATCAGCACGTCGACGAGCGCGAAGTGCGCCTGGGCCATTCCGGCGCGGTACGCCTCGCTGTCGGTCAGGCCGCTGGTCGTGCGGTTGCCCTTGGCGCGGGTGCCGATGAACTTCGCGTTCGGATGCACGAGGTTGACGCCGTCGGACGTCGTCACCCAGTAGTAGCTCTTCGAATTCGCATTGAGCGCGGACAACGCGGCCTTGGCCTGCTGCTGGGCCTGCTCCCGGGTGAGCGTTCCGCTCGCCTGCATCGCGCGATACGAGTCGACCAGATGCTCGGCTTTGGTTAGAAGAATGACGATCTCGTCACGACGGCTGTCGATCAGCGCGTCGCGCAGCGTGTGCAGCGACATCGCGGCGAGCAATGCAACGCCGAGCAGCGCCGCGACGACGAGCATCAGCAGTTTCGTGGACAACTTCATGCGGGGGCCTCGCGATATTAACCGTTCGGTACATATATCGGCTCGGGCGGCCCCGCCTTGAATGGCGCCGTATCGGTAATTACCCTCGATTCGTTGCGGTGAGCGGACGCGTAAACGGGCACGGCCGTCGCGTCCCCTTGGCCGGTCCCGACAGGCCTGCCGGCACGGCCGCGCGCGCAGGGCACGCAGCCGCCCGCGGGCGCGGCGACGCTTACAGCCCGAGCTGCGTCGCGAGGTGGCCGATGTCCGACACCTCGTAGTAGTTGTAGAACGGCGTGCCCGGCTCGTGCCCGCGATTGACGAACGCCTTGTGCTTGATGCCGAGATCCTCGGCCGTCATCAGGTCGTAGCGCAGGCTCGACGACACGTGCAGCACGTCCTCGGGCTTGCAGCCGAGCTTGCCGAACATGTATTCGAAGCCCTGCATGCGCGGCTTGTACGACTGCGCCTGCTGCGCGGTGAACACCGCATGGAACGGCGCGCCGAGCTTGTCGACGTTGCTCATGATCTGCTCGTCCATGGCGTTCGACAGGATCACGAGCTTGTACTTCTGCGCGAGCCGCGACAGGCCGGCCGGCACGTCCGGATGCGGGCCCCACGTCGGCACCGCATGATAGAAGCGCTCGGCCTCGGCTTCGTCGAACGGCGTGCCGATCCGCGCGCAGGTGCGCCGGATCGCGTTGACGACGACGTCGCGGTACGGCTTCCACGCCCCGAGCACCTCGTCGAGCCGATAGGCCGCGAACGCGCGCACGAAATCCTCCATCGCGACCGGCGACAGCCGGTCCGCGTAGATCTCGCGCGCCAGGTCCGCCATCTGGAAGCGGGTCAGCGTGCCGTAGCAGTCGAACGTGATGAACTTCGGTTCAAATTGGATCATGGTGAGGTCCTGTCGGTATGAAACCCCGGCAGGGCCGGGGACGGGCTGGGTTCAATGCAATTGAATCAGGGCAAAAAATCCGTCGCGCATCGTTCGACGCCGGTCGAAACGCAGATTCGCCGCGTGTTGCCGGCCGCGGGCAGCACGATCTGCGGCACGGTCGCGCGCGGCGCCGCGGGCCGCCCCGGCAGGCTTCACGCAACCGCGGCGCGCCAACTTCCGGCGTGCCCGGCGCGGCTCGCCCGGGCGGCGCCGCTGCAGTTCCATCGTAGTGTCATTCCCACAGCAGAAGCTGTCGGATTGGCGGGCCGCGCCGGCATGAAGCGCGCGTTCGCGCGCGCCGATCGCGCCGGTTTGCGTCGATCTCGCCCGGCCGCCCGCCGTCGCCGGAAAACAGGCGAATCGTCCTATCCGCGCCGCGGTGTCGCTGGCAGAGTCGATATGTCATTCCTACCCATCCGGAGTCCGGCGTGTCCGATCTCAACCCTTCCAGCACGCTCATCTATCGTCCGTTCGCCGACACCGACCTGCCCGCCGCGCATCGTCTGTCGGAAGCGGTCAAATGGCCGCACCGGCTCGACGACTGGCGCTTCGCGCTCCAGCTCGGCAACGGCTTCGTCGCCGAAGACGAAGGCGGCATCGTCGGCACCGCGCTCGGCTGGCGCTTCGGCGACGCGCACGCGTCGCTCGGCATGGTGATCGTGTCGCCCGAGCGCCAGGGCCGCGGCATCGGCCGCGAACTGCTCGCGCGCGTCGTCGACAGCCTCGGCGCGCGCACGATCTTCCTGCATGCGACGCCGTCCGGCGAACCGCTCTACGTGAAATTCGGCTTCGAGGCGATCGGCACGATCGACCAGCATCAGGGCGCCGCGTTCCAGCCGCCGCTGATCTCGCTGCCGCCGGGCGAGCGCCTGCGCCCGCTCGGCACCAACGACGGCCCGCGCCTCGCGGCGCTCGCCTCGCGCGCGGCAGGCTATCCGCGCGACGCGGTGATCGATGCGCTGCTCGGCGTCGCGAACGGGATCGCGCTCGATCGCGACGGCGAGCTGCTCGGCTTCGCGCTGTTCCGCCGCTTCGGCCGCGGCCATGTGATCGGCCCGGTGATCGCGCCCGACGCGCTGCGCGCGCAGGCGCTGATCAGCCACTGGCTCGCGCTGCACGAAGGGATGTTCGTGCGGCTCGACGTGCCGGGCGACAGCGGGCTGTCGGACTGGCTGCAGGGGCTCGGGCTGCCGCGCGTCGACACGGTCGTCGCGATGGCGCGCGGCGCGGCGCCCGCGCGCGACCCGGCGCTGCGCACGTTCGCGATCGTGAACCAGGCGCTCGGCTGAGCGGCACGCGCGATGAGCTTTCTCTACAAGGCCGACCCGGTGCGCGGCGCGCAATGGGCGCAGCGCTTCGCGCAACAGGCGCCCGACCTCCCGTTCCGGATCTGGCCGGACCTGGGCGACCCTGAAACCGTCCGCTATCTCGCCGCCTGGCAGCCGCCCGACGATCCGGCCGCGCTGCTGCCGAATCTCGAGGTCGTGTTCTCCGTCGGCGCCGGCATCGACCAGTTCGACCTGTCGCGCGTGCCCGCGCACATCCCGGTCGTGCGGATGATCGAGCCGGGCATCGTCGAAGGGATGGTCGAGTACGTGACGCAGGCGGTGCTGACGATCCACCGCGACCTGTTCGACTATGCGGCGCAGCAGCGCGCGCAGGTGTGGCGCGAGCGGCCCGTGCGCGCCGCCGCGTCGCGGCGCGTCGGCGTGCTCGGGCTCGGCACGCTCGGCCAGGCCGTGCTCGACACGCTGCGGCGCTTCGGCTTCCCGTGCGCCGGCTGGAGCCGCACGCCGCGCACGCTCGACGGCATCGACTGCTACGCGGGCGACGCGGCGCTCGACGCGTTCCTGGCCCGCACCGACATCCTGATCTGCCTGCTCCCGCTCACCGACGGCACGCGCGGGCTGCTCGGCGCGCGGGTGTTCGACGCGCTGCCGGCCGGCGCGTCGCTCGTGCAGGTCGGGCGCGGCCCGCAGCTCGACGAGGCCGCGTTGCTCGCGGCGCTCGCGAGCGGCCGGCTCGACAGCGCGATCCTCGACGTGACGGACCCCGAGCCGTTGCCGGCCGGCCACCCGTTCTGGACACACGCGCGTATCCGGATCACGCCGCACATTGCGAGCGCGACGCGGCCCGATACCGCGGTCGACGCCGTGCTCGCGAACCTCGCGCGCCACCGCGCGGGCCAGCCGATGATCGGCGTCGTCGATCGCGCGCGCGGCTACTGACGCACGCGCCCGGCCCGGCGGGGCGCGCAGCAGAAAATGCCGAAGCGCCCCGTGCAAACGCCGTTTTCATACGTTTCATGGCGCAAATTGAAGACACGTGCGGATTTCTCGCCCGGTAGCATGAACTCACGCTGACACCCGACGAGAGTCCCTCCCCGCCATGAACCAAGCCGCGCTGATCGAAGCCGATCGTCAACACCTGATCCACCCCGTCGTCAACTACCGCGTGCACGAGGCGCGCGGCGTCACCGTGCTCGACTCCGCGAGCGGCGTGTTCCTGCGCGACGCCGACGGCCATACGCTGCTCGATGCGTTCTCGGGCCTGTGGTGCGTGAACGTCGGCTACGGCCGCGACAGCATCGTGAAGGCCGCCGCCGACCAGATGGCGAAGCTGCCCTATGCGACCGGCTATTTCCATTTCGGGTCGCAGCCGGCGATCGAGCTGGCCGAGCGGCTCGCCGCGCTCGCGCCGCCTTCGCTTAACCGCGTGTACTTCACGCTCGGCGGCTCGGACGCGGTCGACTCCGCGGTGCGCTTCATCACGCACTATTTCAACGCGACCGGCCGACCGTCGAAGAAGCACATGATCGCGCTCGAACGCGGGTATCACGGTTCGTCGTCGATCGGCGCCGGGCTGACTGCGCTGCCCGCGTTCCACCGTCATTTCGACCTGCCGCGCGCGGACCAGCACCACATCCCGTCGCCCTATCCGTACCGCCATCCGCTCGGCGACGATCCGCAGGCGCTGATCGCCGCGTCGGTCGCCGCGCTCGACGCGAAAGTCGCCGAACTCGGCGCGGACAACGTCGCCGCGTTCTTCTGCGAACCGGTGCAGGGTTCCGGCGGCGTGATCGTGCCGCCGGCCGGCTGGCTGAAGGCGATGCGCGACGCGTGCCGGCGCCTCGGCATCCTGTTCGTCGCCGACGAGGTGATCACCGGCTTCGGCCGCACGGGCCCGCTGTTCGCGTGCGAGACCGAACAGGTCGACCCGGACCTGATGACCGTCGCGAAGGGCCTGACCGCCGGCTACGCGCCGATGGGCGCGGTGCTGATGTCCGACGAAATCTACGAAGGCATCGCGGGCAGCCGCACGGAGTCGGCCGCGGTCGGTCACGGGCATACGTATTCCGCGCATCCGGTCAGCGCCGCGATCGGCCTCGAGGTGCTGAAGCTCTATCACGAAGGCGGGCTGCTCGCGAACGGCCAGGCGCTGGCGCCGCGCTTCGCGGCGGGGCTCGACGCGCTGCGCGCGCATCCGCTCGTCGGCGACGCGCGTTCGGCCGGCCTGCTCGGCGCGCTCGAGCTGGTGGCCGACAAGGCGCACAAGACGCGCTTCGACGCGGCGCTGAACGTGCCGGACAAGATCGCGGCGGCCGCGTACGCGAACGGCGTGGTGTTTCGCGCGTTCGGCGACGGCGTGCTCGGTTTCGCACCGGCGCTGAGCTTCACCGCGGGCGAGTTCGACCTGATGTTCGAACGCGTGCGCAAGACGCTCGACGACGTGCTGGCCGACCCGGGCGTGCAGCGCGCGCTCGACGTCGCGCATGCGCAGCCGGCGTGACGGGCCAAGGGAAAGCCGGGCTTGTGGCGGCCATCGTTCGACTCTAAAGTAACCGGACATTCCATTTTTTCCCTTCTCACGTAAACATGACGGACAGCAAGCTGGATCGCATCGACCTGCGCATCCTCTCCCAGTTGCAGAAGCGCGGCCGCATGACCAACGTCGAGCTGGCCGATGCGGTCGGGCTGTCACCGAGCCCGTGCCTGATCCGCGTGAAGCGGCTCGAGAAGGCCGGCTACATCGGCGGTTACGGCGCGCACATCCAGCTCGAGAAGCTCGGCGACGTGCAGGTCGTGTTCACCGAGGTCACGCTGGCCGACCACCGGCGCGAGGACTTCGACCGCTTCGTCGCGGCGATCCGCAACGTCGACGAGATCGTCGAATGCCACCTCGCGAGCGGTGGCTACGACTATCTGCTGAAGTTCATCACGCGCAGCGTGAGCCATTACCAGACGATCGTCGAAGGGCTGCTCGAGCAGAACATCGGCATCGAGAAGTATTTCAGTTACGTGATCATCAAGTCGCCGTTCGTCAAACGGCACTACCCGCTCGAATCGCTGTTCGGCGAACGGCACTGACCGCAACGTGCGGCACCCTTGAACGCGGCAGCCCGCTGTCCGCGCGGGGTCGTCGCGCGCCCGCGCCGCCGGCGTCGCCGCCGAACCGCCTCACCCAAGGACCTGTCATGCCGCTTACGCTGTCCCGAACCGAACTCGTTCGCACCGCCAACCTGATCGACGGCACGTGGCGCGACGCGCTCGACGGCCGTCGCTTCGACGTCACCGATCCGGCGACGCTCGACATCGTTGCCCACGCACCCGACAGCGGCGCCGCCGACGCGCGCGCCGCGACCGACGCGGCCGCACGCGCGCTGCCCGCCTGGCGCGCGACGCCCGCGCGCGAACGCGCCGCGATCCTGCGTGCGTGGCACGCGGCGATCGTCGCGCACACCGACGATCTCGCGAAACTGATGTCGCGCGAACAGGGCAAGCCGCTCGCCGAAGCGCGCGGCGAAGTCGCGTATGGCGCGTCGTACGTGCTGTGGTTCGCCGAGGAAGCGACGCGCACCTACGGCGACCTGATTCCGCAGCAGCAGCGCGGCAAGCGGTTGAGTGCGCTCAAGGAGCCGATCGGCATCGTCGCCGCGATCACGCCGTGGAATTTCCCGCTCGCGATGATCGCGCGCAAGATCGCTCCCGCGCTCGCGGCCGGCTGCACGGTCGTCGCGAAGCCGGCGGAGGACACGCCGCTCACCGCGCTCGCGCTGGCCTTCCTCGCGCAGGAAGCCGGCGTGCCGCCCGGCGTGCTGAACCTGATCGCCGCGTCGCGCGAACGCGGCATCGACGCGGTGGCCGACTGGCTCGCCGACGGCCGCGTGCGCAAGATCACGTTCACCGGCTCGACGCCCGTCGGCAAGCTGCTCGCGCGCGAGTCGGCCGCGACGCTGAAGAAGCTGTCGCTGGAGCTCGGCGGCAATGCGCCGTTCATCGTGTTCGACGATGCCGAACTCGACGCCGCGGTCGACGGGCTGATGGCCGCCAAGTTCCGCAACGGCGGCCAGACCTGCGTGTCGCCGAACCGCGTGTACGTGCAGGCCGGCGTCTACGAGGCCTTCGCCGCGAAGCTCGCCGCGCGCGTTGCCGCGCTGAAGGTTGCGCCGGCAACCGACCCGGCCGCGCAGATCGGCCCGATGATCAACGCGCGCGCGGTCGACAAGATCGCGCGCCACGTCGGCGACGCGATCGAGCGCGGCGCGCGCGTGCTGACGGGCGGCACGCGCCTGACCGAACTCGGGCCGCACTACTACGCGCCGACGGTGCTCGCCGACGCGAGCGCCGACATGCAGCTGACCTGCGAGGAAACCTTCGGCCCGATCGCCGCGCTGTTCCGATTCGATACCGAAGACGAAGCCGTCGACGCCGCGAACGACACGCCGTTCGGGCTTGCCGCGTATTTCTACACGCAGGACGTGCGGCGCATCGCGCGCGTGTCGGCGCGGCTCGAAACCGGCATCGTCGGGATCAACGAAGGCGCGCTCGCGAGCGAGGCGGCGCCGTTCGGCGGCGTGAAGGAATCGGGCTACGGCCGCGAAGGCTCGCGCTACGGCCTCGACGACTACCTGTCGATCAAGTACCTGTGCCAGGGCGGGCTCGACTGATTCCGCGCGGTTCGCATGCAGCCGCCCGGCGCCGCTGCCGCACACGTTTGCGGCGCCCGTGCAGCGATCGCGGCGCAAATCGGCCTCGATTTCCGGGCAGACTTGCCGTTAACCCGGATTTGACCCGCGCCGCTGCGGTCGCAGCGAGCTTCCCGCACGAGCGCCAGCCATGCCTGCACCCACTTCGATCGAGAAAATTGCCGACTGGGCCGGCCGCAATCACTTGATCGTCGGCGTGCTCGGTACGCTGATGTCGCTCGCGGCGCTCGGCATCAGCGCGGCGACGCTGTGGGCCGCACGCAGCGAAGTGGTCGAACATGCGCACGAGACGTCGCGCAACGTCGCCGCCGTGCTGGTCAGCGAGATCGGGCGCACCGTCGAAACGTCCAACAATGCGCTCGTCGCACTCGCCGCCAATCTGCGCAACCCCGCGGTCGCGCGCATCGACACCGGGCTGCGTCACGACGTGCTGTTCGAGCGCACGACCGCGCAATACATGACCGGCATGGGCGTGACGAACCGCGACGGCCGGCAGATCGACGGATGTTGCGGCCCGCTGCACAACTGGGATTTCAGCGATCGCGACTACTTCAAGGTCCATCGCGATGCGCACAACGTCGGCCTCTACGTGTCCGAGGCGTATAGCGCGCGTTCGCGCGGCGGCACGAAATCCATCGCCCTGTCGCGGCGCATCGAACGGCCGGATCACACGTTCGACGGAATCGTGGTGGTCGCGATCAACCTGGCCTACTTCGATCACCTGCTGTCGCGCCTGAACGTCGGACCGCACGGCGTCAGCGCGATCCTGCGCGCGGACGGCACGATCCTCGCGAGAAATCCGCCGTTGAGCGATCAGCAGATCAGCCGGCTGCGCCGCACGAAGTCGTTCGAGCAGATGCTGAGCCGCGACTCGGGCTTCTATGTGGCGCGCTCGAGCATCGACGGCGTCGCGCGGCTTTATACGTACCAGCACGTGCCCGGCACGCCGTTGATCGCGGTCGTCGCCCCGGCCGAGGGCGACGTGCTGGCCGGCATCACGCGCCTGACGTGGACGGTCGGCGTGTCGGCGTCCGTCATCGGCGCGCTGTTCTGCGCGGTGGTGTGGCTGCTCGCGTTCGCGCTGCGCGACAACCTGCGCAAGCAGACGCTGCTCACGGACCAGACGCGCACCGATCCGCTGACGGGCCTGCACAACCGCCGCGCGCTCGATGCCGCGCTCGCCGACGAATGGGCGCGGCTGCAGCGCGGCAGCGGCGGCAGCCTGTCGGTGCTGTTCATCGACGCCGACCACTTCAAGCAGTACAACGACCGCTACGGCCATGCGCAAGGCGACACGGCGCTGCGCTTTCTCGCCGAATGCATCCGCGCGAATGTGCGGCGGCGCGGCGACATCGCTGCACGCTACGGCGGCGAGGAATTCGTCGCGGTGCTGCCCGATACGGACGAAAGCGGCGCCGCGGAAGTCGCGGAAGCGATCCGGCGTGCCGTCGAACACAGCCGGCTCGACGGCTTCGACGCGACGATTCCGCCGTTCACGGTCAGCATCGGCTGCGCGACCGGCCATCGCGCGCACCCGCGGTCCGTGCATGCGCTGTCGCATCAGGCGGACCTTGCGCTCTATGCGGCCAAGCGGCACGGCAGAAACCGCGTGTGCCGCGCCGACGCGGCATCGGCCGCCGAGGCGGCGTGATCGCGCCGTTGACGTCGTTGTTCCGAGGAACACCAGACCTGCCGGACACATGCATGGCCGGCGCGTTGCCGTGCGTTGCCGATGGCCCGCTCGCCTCGTCCATCACGTTCAGCATCACGAATTCACCAAATAGTGAGCATTCGCGCGCTTCGATCGCGCCCCGCAACAAATCCTTAACGGCTGCGTCACGATCGCCCACGACAATCCGCCATCTTCAACACACTGGATGGAGTTTTGCATGTTTGCGTCACGAAGCCGTTTCCCGCTGCACGTCGCAGCGCTGTCGAGTGCGATCGTTCTCGCCGCGTGCGGCGGCGGCGACGATGTCGCGTCGACCACCACGACCAGCGCGGCCATGCCGGCGCCGCCGGCCGACCCCGGCTTCGTCGACAGCGCGCCCGTGCCGAGCGTGCCGGCCTTCGTCGACAACATCGCGACCAACCAGCGCGGCGACGCGCGCTATGCGACGCTGTCGACCAACGCCGCGGTGCGCGTGGTGAGCCGCTTCCTCGACCTGTGGCAGCCGTCGACGATGCTCGTCGACGCGGGCGTAACCGCGGCCGCGAACGGCGCGTTCCCGGCGATCACGCCGTCGACCTGCTCGGGCCTGCCCGGCAGCGGCACACCGTGCGGCACGAGCCTGAACGACACGGTGCTGGCGGCCAATGTTCAATACGTGGTCAACGCAACGACCGCGCGCACGCAACAGCAGGCCGATGCCGCCTACTTCGACGACCGGCGCGGCAAGGGCTACAGCGTGACCGACGGCATGGGCCCGCTCACCGGCGCGTGGCGCACGGCCGCGCAGCAGACGACCAGCATCACCAGCGTGCCCGCCGACGCCACCACGGTGCTGTACAACGACAGCGGCAACAACGTCGGCGTCGGCAGCAGCGCCAACGCGAACTTCGGGAAAGTCGTCGACCTGCTCAACGAAATGGGCAACAACGCGTCGACCGAACCGTCGAAGCGCTTCTACAAGTACGCACGGCCGTACCGCTGGAGCGCGAGCGTGGTCGTCGCGCCGACGCTCGTGCCGGCGGAAAGCACGACGCCCGCGACCGACGGCGGCTTCATCAGCGGCCACACGGCCGAAGCGACGCGCGACGCGATGACGATGGCGTGGCTCGTGCCGGAGCGCTTCCAGGAAATGGTCAGCCGCGGCCTCGAACTGGGCGAGAACCGGATCCTCGCCGGCATGCACTCGCCGCTCGACGTGATCGGCGGCCGCATGCTCGCGCTGGCCGTCAGCGCGGCGAACCTCACCGCGTACGCGAGCGACGCGCAGGCCGCGTACGGTCAGGCTCACCAGGCACTTCAGCAGCTCACGGGGACGACCGGCGCGACCTTCGCCGCGTTCGCGCATTCGGGCACGACGGCGACCGACCGGTTCGCCGATTACGCGACCAACAAGGCCGCTTTCACGCGCCGCATGACGTTCGGCTTCGGCACGATCGAATCGACCGATGCACCGCCTGTCGTGCCGAAAGGCGCTGAGGTTCTGCTCCAGACGCGCTTCCCGTACCTGAGCGCCGACCAGCGGCGCGTCGTGCTGAAGACCACCGAAGTGCAGTCCGGCTATCCGGTGATGGACGATGCGGAAGGCTGGGGCCGCCTGAACCTGTTCGCCGCGGGCGACGGCTACGGCGCGTTCAACGGCAACGTGATCGTGTCGATGGATGCGTCGCAGGGCGGGCTCAATGCGGCCGACCAGTGGCGCAACGACATCGCGGGCGCGGGCAAGCTGACGCTGCAAGGCACCGGCACGCTGACGCTGGCGGGCGACAACCGCTATACGGGCGGCACGCAGGTCAGCGGCGGCACGCTCGCCGCGGCATCGGCAAGCGCGTTCGGCACCGGGGACGTGTACGTCGGCGCCGGCGGCAGCGTGACGATCGCGGCAAGCGCACCCGTCACGATCGCGACGCGTTACACGCAGCTCGACAACACGACGCTCGAACTCGACATCGACGGCAACGGCGGCGGACGCCTGCGCGTGGGCGGCCCGCTCACCGTCGCCGGCGGCACGCTGCACGTGAAGTTCGTGAACGGCTATGCGCCGAAGGCCGGCGACACGATCGCGCTGATCGACGGCGCGGCGGCTTCCGCGAAGTTCTCGACGGTGACGGTCGACGGGTTCAAGGCGACGCCGGTTTATACGGCGACGGGGGTGTCGGTCAGGTTGTCGGCGTCGTGATCGCAGCGCAGCGAGTCGCGCGTGGCGCTGCCGTGCGCCGCTCGCTGCGCGTTCGACGCGGACGATCGTCCGCGCTCGAATGCGGCACGCGCGAACCCGCGACGTGTACTGCTATTTCGACAACGATGCGAAAACGCATGCGCCCTTCGACGCCCGCCGGTTGATGGACCGCCTCGGGCTGCGCGCGCACGACGCGGCGACCTGATCGACGTCAGCGCCGCACCCTTCCGTTGAGCCGTTGCCGCAGCCGTGCGCATCTGCAATGTCTGCAAACCTCATGCCTGCAAGAACCGGGCGCGATGCGGAGGAGCCGGGTACGAAATATGCGCACCCTTTCGTTTGCCGATTGTCCCGCGACGGCGGTGCGCGACTCGCGCGGCGTCTCACCGCACCCGCCCGGCATTCCGGTGCCGTGCCCGGCACGTATTGCAACGCGGGCAACCGGCGTCATGACCCACAACTACAAGGAGAAAAGCGATGACCCTGCTTATCTACCTGCTCGGCTGGATCATTTTCATCGCCGGCGTGGCATGGGGCCTGACGACGCTGCACGTGTCGCAGCACATCATCGAGATCGTCGCCGTCATTCTGTTCGGCATCGCGGTCATCACCGGCGCGACGCGCGCCCGCAATCGCGACCGGACGTAGCCCCGGAACAAGCGCCGGATTTCGCAGCATTCAGGCGTCGCTTCGGCCACCTGTCGCCGGACGCCCGCGCGGGATTCAACCGCGGGCGGACGCGATGCCGTCCAGTTCGCGCACGGCGTCCTCCGGCAACGCCAGCGCGCCGGCGGCGAGATTCTCGCGCAGATGCGCGACCGACGACGTGCCGGATAGCAGGCGACTCGACGAGAGGCATCCGCGACATCGGCGCCGACGGCGCGCTCGTGCGCGAAGTGACGCGCGGCAATCGCGCTCTGCGCCAACACACGTTCGTGCTGCTGCCGCGCGTATTCACGGCCGAACGCCTGCAGCGGTGCCATATCGATCTCTACCGGGAAAACGATCGCGCGATCGGCCGCCTCGCGACGCTCGTGACGCACGCCGCAAACACGTTCACGGGCGTCGGCACATATCGCGCCGACGCCCGCTTCAGCCGCTACGGCACGGCAATCGTTCAGGTTGACGAAGTACCGTAGATGATGCCGCGACCGCTGTTGGGCGACACGTAAACGGTGCCGAAGGTCCGCGGATCACCGATCACCAGCGCGTAGCCGCCCCATTGATGCTGCGCGTCATTGATCTGCACCCAGGTCGTGCCCTGGTCGACGGACCGGAACAGCGCGATCACGCCGTTGACCGTGCCGGCCAGATAGATCGCCGGATAGTTCGCACCGGGCGCCGCCTTGCCGAACCCGACCGAGATCGCCGACGTGACGATGCCCGGCTGGAAGGCATCCCAACTCCAGCCGGAGCTGCTGCTGCGATAGAGGCCGGCCGGCGATGCAAGCCAGACCTGCCCCTGGATGCCGGTCACCGTCGATGCCTTTCCGCCCTTCGGCAGCCCCTTGGCGGCAAGCTGCCACGTCGCGCCTTGATCGCCGCTCGTATAGAACACGCCGTTCGTGGCGTCCCACGCGTAGAGCAGGTTCGCGTTGAGGCCGTCCGACAGCACCAGGACGCCGACCGGCAGCGGCGTGTTCGTCCACGCGCCCAGGCAAGGATGCCAGCTCGCGCCGTTGTCGGTCGAGTAGACCGGCGCCACGTCGGACGGCGCCCAGACGATCGTGCGGCCATCCGCGGACAACGCCACCGCCCCCGCCCCTTTCGACGAGCCAGCCTGATTCGCGAACGCCGTCCACGTCGTGCCGCCGTCCTGCGAAACGGCGCCGAACGCGGTGCCGCCGGCCACGCCCGTGCCGACCATGACCATCTTCGCCGGCGCGTTTCGCGCGAAATCGACGCCCGTGCCGTTGCCGCCGTTGATGTTCGCCGCCGACCGCGCGGGCGCTTGGGTGAGATCGGTATGCACGAACCCGCCGATGTCGCCGAGGCCGCTGATGAGCGGCGCGCCCGCCGTCGGCGACGCCAGCGCGAGCACGGCGGTTTCCTCGACGCCGTTCGCACCGATGGTCCAGCGGGTCGGCAGACCGCGATCGGCGTCGGTCAGGTTCGACGTGCTCCAGATGGTGGCGCCCGTCGCATAGAACGCGTGATCGATGTTCGACGGATCGATCACGACCTGCGCCCAGTTGCCGAACCCGGCCTGCGCATTGCCATCTGCCAGCCACGGCGCCAGGCTCGCGTCCCGCACCGCGTTCGCGTCGACATCCGTCCACGTCTTTCCGCCGTCGCCGGTGCGATACATCGTGTCGCTCGGCCACCAGTGATCCATCGTCATGACGACGGCGACGCCCGGGTTCCACGGGTCGAGCGCCAGTCCGCTGAAACCCGATGCGTAGTTGTTCGCATTGGGCGGCGAGATGTTCTCCCAGATGCCGGTGTCGATGCCGTACTTCCACACCTGGCCGGCCGTCATGCCGTTGGGCCCCGCGACGTTGCCGTAGGTGACATACAGGTTGCGGTCCGGGCCGATCAGGCCGCGCTGCGGCATCATCGGGCTCGCCGGGCCGCCCGCGACCGCGTTCCAGGTCGCGCCGCCGTCGCCGCTGCGATACAGGGTCGATGCCGCCGTGGCGGTCGACACGCCGGCGAACAGGATCCGGCTCGGCGAACCGTTTCCGCCGGAGCGCGGATCAAATGCGACGAACGCGACGCCGGCGCCCGTGTCGTCACTCGACAGCGCATTGAAGCCGCCCACCCTCGCCCACGTCTGGCCGCTGTCGGCGCTCTTCCACAGGCCGTTGGCGGTCGGTTGCGAACTGGCGTTCGAGCTCCCGTAGAACAGCGTCGACCCGTGGTTCGGATCGACCTGCAGCCGTTCGCCGACCTGCCGCCCGTCCTGGTTGCCGCCAACCCGCAGGCCCAACGGATAGGACGTGAAGGTCGCGCCGCGATCCGACGATACGAGCACTGCGCCGTTCTGCGCCCACCAGCTGGTATTGAGACCGACGACCATGTACACCCTGTCCGGGTTGCCCGGATCGACGGCGATGCTCTCGACCCCCATCCAGTGCGAATTCGACGGCGGCGTCCAGTCGTTCAGCGGGATCCACGTACTGCTCGCCGCGTCGTAGCGATACGCGCCGCCGATGTCGGTACGCGCATAAAAGAGCCCGCGCTCCCACGGATGCGCGACGATGCCCGTCACATAACCGCCGGCGACGACCCGCACGTTGCCCCACGTATAGGCGGGCTGGGCGGCCGCGCCGCCGACGCTCGCAGCAGCGGCCTTGATCGACGCCGACGCCGGACCGCCGCCGTCCGCGCCGCCGCAGGCGGACAGCAGGGTGGCGGCGCCGAGGCCGCCGAGACCCAGCAGAAAGTGTCGCCGGGCATGGTTTTCGATGCTGTTGTCCGTCGATCGATGTGCGGCCGGCTCGCCTGCCGGCACGTTGTCCAGATCCATGAAATCACTCCTCTTGTCATTGTGAATACGCGCAAGTCAGCGGCGAACGGACGGCGGCGGCTTGCGCGGCAAATGCATCACCCCGAAACGCCGGGACACCGGAGCAAAGTAGGCCGCTGCACGACGCGCGCGCTTGCGCTGTCGATACGGGCCGCTGCCGCGGCCCGCGTGGGCGCGATCGCGCGTTACGTGGCCAGCGTCGCGATCTCGCTGTCGCTCAACGCGCGCGAGTACACGCGAAAATCCTGGATTCGGCCGTTGAACGACGGATGCACCGCATCGCGACCGAGCAAGCTCAGCCCGTCGCCCACCTGGCGCGGCGAAAGCAGGAGCTGATCGCTGCTGCCCGAGCGCTGGCCGTCGATGTACAGCGTGCCGGTATTGCCCTGCAGCGTGACCGCCACATGCGTCCAGCGCCCGACCGGCAATGCGGTCGCAGCCTCGACGAACTGCTCGTCGTGGTAGCTGGCGCCGGCGATCCCGAAGCGCAGATGCCCGCCGCCCGCTTGCGGGGCGAGCCGCATGTACGCGATGTTGTCGGCCCCGACGAAGAACAGGCAGCTGTCCCAATGAAGTGCGTTCGCGTATACCCACATTCCGGCGGTGAAATCGCTCAGTTGACCGAACAAACCAGCCGGAAGCTGCAGATACGCCTGTTGACCGTCGAATGCAACGGCGTTGCCCGATCGCCGCCCCGCGCCCCACGCCGCGCCTTGCGCGAGTGTGCCGACGACGCGCTGGCGCGTGCCGTCGCCCGCGAAGCTCCAGCCGACGGCCGTGGCGCCGCTGCCGTCGTCGAGCCCCATCGACAATTGCAGCTCGCCGGGCACCGCCACCCGCAGTGAATCGGACGCCACGGTGCCCTGACTGCCGGCGCCGACGGCCTCGATCCGGTAGAACCAGACGCCGGCGGGCGGCGTGTCGGTGAAGGTCGGCACGTCGCCGGCCGACACGGTGCCGAGATCGGAAAACGAACCGTCCGCGACGGTGCTGCGCTTGATCCGGTAGGACGCGGCGCCGACGCTGCCCCACCAGGACAGCACGACGCGCCCGCCGGTACGGGCCGCGGACAGCCCACCCGGTGCCTTCATCGGCCCCGCATAGGGTGGCAGGCGATGCGTGAGCGTCCCGAACACCATGTCGTCGCCGTTGTCGGACCAGTAGTTCTGCTCGGTCTTCGCGACGATCTTCGTGACGTTGGGCGCATCGATGCCCATGCGATTCACGTAGTGGTTGTAGAGCGGCTCCCAGCAGCCGCGCAGGTTTTGATACGACTGGTTGTTGGCCGCGATGAACACGCCTTGCGAGCTCCATTGGCGCGCAAACGGCATCACGTAAGGCTTGCCGTCGGCATCGAGCAGGTTCGACTTCGCCACGTATTCCGCACCGGCGAGGAACCGGTTGTTGTCGAAGCCGTAGAGGTCCTCGCCCTGCTTCCACGCCATCTCGCACAGCGCGCCGCACAGCGACATGCCGAGCGTCGCGTGCCCCTGGTCGCGCCCGCTCTCCTGCCATTGTCCGAGGTAGCCCGGATGCATGAAGTACACGCTGTGCGCCGCCGCGCCGTTGCCGAACGCCGCGCGGAAGTCGCCGAGGTTGTTCGCCTTGTAGTAGTCGATCGCCTGCTGATAGAGGTCGGCCCGATCGCAGAACACGCCGATGGCGAACGTGCCGCACAGGGCGGCGAGATCCCAGTTCGCAAACGAGCCGAAGTGCAGGCCCTTCGTGCTGGTATCCGTCAGCCAGCCCGATGCCAGGCTCGCGAAGACCGTCAGCAGCATGTTCCGGAAGTGCGCGACGGCGTCCGGCGCCCATTTCGAGTACGTCCGCATGAGCTCGCCAACGTTTGCCCACTGGTGCCCCTGAATGCCGCCGATCAGCCAGCCGGTCCAGTCTTCCGGCGCACTGGAGCCGGGCGGCTTCGACCATACCGTCTTCAGCACGGCCGACCACGCATCCAGCGTCGCCACCGCCAGATCGGCATAACGATCGTCTTGCGAAATCTTCCAGCGCAGCGCGCAGCAATACGCGCGCTGGATGTCCCGGTACATCGCATAGACGCTGCGGTCGGAGCGATACACGGCGCTGCGCGCATCCGGCTTGCCGTTGAGATCGGTCGCCGAGCTTGCGCACAGCGTCGCCCACCAGTGCGACCACGGCTGCTCGCCAGCCTGGATGCAGTCGCGAATCCGCTTGAAGTCCGCTTCGGCGAGCAATAGCCCGGGGTGGCTGAAGCCACCCGGCGTCACGGCGGCGGCGCCGGATGCCGGCAGCACCGTATCGGCCGGTGCGACACTCGCCTGCGTCGCGGCTACGCGCGCGGGTGCGACACCGCCATTGCCGCCGTCGCACCCGCCGTACGCCGGCAACAACGTGACGGCCCCCAGCCCGGCCACGAACCGCCGCCGCGAGCGGTTGCCGACCGCCGCCTCCGTAGCGAGGATCGATTCGATCCTTTCACCCGCCTTGCATTCTTTTTTCACGTTGCCCGACCTCGTATATTCGTTGACCTTGGTATGGTTTTATCCGCGGCGACACCGGCCGGCAGGCACCGCGGATCACGGAGGCTCGCAAGCAACCGTGACATGCAGATGACCAGCACCCCGAATCAGATTCGCGCGGCAGAAAACTGCCGGCGAATTATCCGCATCCCTGAGTAACTTTCCAGTCCAAAAATATTCCGGCGGCGGACTCGCCCCGTCGGCCGACGCGCAACCTCGCCCGAAAACGCCGGTTTGCGCGACGCATCCGGCATTCGATACATGCGCGCAATGCGTGCGCTATCCGGCGTTCGTCGTGCGAAGCCGGCTTTTATCGAGGGATCTGCAATGCGTTCGCAGATCGGGCGCATCGATTCAGGTCGACGCGCCGGCCGATCGGCCCGAGGCAATCGTGCGAAGAAAGAAGGCGGTGAAGATCGAGCGTGATTGACGGGACTGCTTTGGCGGCGGCGCGTGCAGCCCGGCCCGCGAACGTCGTTCGCCGCGCCGCTCGTGTGTCAGCGCGTGCCGCCGGGGACGAGTTCGTTCATGGCGTCGCCGTAGCGCTCCGCTCGCTCGACGATGCGCGCGAGCCGAATGATGTCGGTCAGCGCGAAATCGCTCGCGTCCGGCCTCGGACGATCGTGCTCGTCCGCCAGCCGCAACGCGAACGCGAGCGCTTCCGAGCGCTCGCGCAGCAGCGTGCGCAGCGCATCCGCGATGATCCGGCGGTCGCGCGGATTACCCAGGCCGAGCGCGAGCCCGTGGTCGTGTTCGACGGCCGGCGACGCGACCGGCGGCGCCGTCAGCGTGGAGATGCCGGGCATCGGCATCGTGTTCCGTTTCATGTCCACCTCCCGCCAACTGGCGGCCGGGGCGCCGCCTCAGCGCCGGTTCGAACGCGACACCACGTCGATCCACACGGCCAGCACCAGCACCGCGCCCTTGACGATCATCTGCCAGTACGCGTCGACGTCGAGCATCGACATCCCGTTGTCGAGGCTCGCCATCACGAGCGCGCCGATCAGTGCGCCGTAGACGGTGCCCGACCCGCCGCGCATCGACGTGCCGCCGATGAAGCACGCGGCGATCGCGTCGAGCTCGCCCATCGTGCCGGCCGACGGCGAGCCGGCCGCGAGCCGCGCGGTGTTGACGATGCCCGCGAACGCGCACATCAGCCCCATCAGCGCGAAGATCGCGAGCTTCACGCGATCGGTGTCGACGCCCGACAACCGCGTCGCCTCCAGGTTCGAACCCACTGCATAGATGCGCCGGCCGAACACGGTCTGCGTCGCGATCCACGAGAACGCGCCGAGCAGCGCGAGCAGCAGCAGCACGGGCACCGGAATGCCGCCGTAGCGGTCGAGCGTCGCGACGAACGCGAACAGCACGGCCCCGGCGCCGACGACCTTCGCGACGTCCTGCCACAGCGGCGCGACGGCGAGCCGGTAGCGGTGCCGCGTGGCGCGCTGCCGCAGCACCAGCAGCGCGACGAGCGCGAACAGCAGCACCGCGAGGCCGTCGCCGGCCGCGCGCGGCAGATAGCCCTGGCCGATGAACACGAAGCCGTCGGACACAGGTGCGATCGTCGAGCCGCCCGTCACGCCGAGCAGGATCCCGCGGAACGCGAGCATCCCGCCCAGCCCGACGATGAACGACGGCACGCGCCGGTAGGTCGACCACCAGCCGTTGAACAGCCCGACCAGCACGCCGAGCGCGAGCACCGCCGGCACCGTCACGGCGACCGGCCAGTGACGATTGACGTCGAGGATCGCCGCGACACCGCCGAGCAGCCCGAGCAGCGATCCGACCGACAGGTCGATCTCGCCCGCGATGATCACGAACACCATGCCGCACGCGAGCATCCCGGTGATCGACATCTGCCGCAGCAGGTTCGACACGTTGCGCGGCGTGACGAACGCGCCATCGGTCAGCACCGAGAAGAACACCCAGATCGCCGCGACCGCGAACAGCAGCGCGAGGACCTTGTAGCGCACGAACACCTGGCGCAGCGGATGGCCGTGCGTGCGACGCGCGTCGGCGCCCGGCGGCACGGCGGGAGAAGAAGAAAGTTCGGTATTCATGGTGCACTCGCTGCAATGGGTTCGGACGGCTGCCGCACGGGTTTCAGCGCGGCGCCGAGGATCTGTTCCTGCGTGAGACCGTCATTGACGAAATCGCCGCGCAGCTCGCCTTCGCCGATCACCAGCACGCGGTCGGCCAGCCCGAGCACTTCCGGCAGCTCCGACGACACGACGATCAGCGCGACGCCGCGCTTCGCGAGCGCGAAGATCAGCCGGTAGATCTCGGCCTTCGCGCCGACATCGACGCCGCGCGTCGGTTCGTCGAGGATCAGCACCTGCGGGTCGGCCAGCAGCATCCGCGCGAGCACGGCCTTCTGCTGGTTGCCGCCGGACAGGCTCGCGATCGGCAGGAACGGGTGCGCTGCGCGCACCGACAGCCGCTGCATCTCGGTGCGGATCGCATCGAGTTCGGCGGCCGCGTCGATCCGCCCGCGCGCGGCGAAGCGGCGCAGCACCGACAGCGTGATGTTGTGGCCGACACCGAGTTGCGGCACGATCCCGTGGCGCTTGCGATCCTCCGGCACCATCGCGATGCCCGCGCGGATCGCATCGGCCGGCGAGCGGATCGCGAGCGGCTGGCCGTTCATCCGCACGGTCGCCGTGCTCGCGCCCGGATACGCGCCGAAGATCGCCTGCATCAACTCGGTGCGGCCCGCGCCGACTAGCCCGGCGACGCCGAGGATCTCGCCGCGCCGCACGCTGAACGACACCTCGTCCACGCGCTTGCGGCGCGGGTTCGCCACGTCGTGACAGGTCACGTTGCGTGCCTCCAGCACGACGTCGCCGATTTCGTGCGGCTCGCGCGGATACAGATTGCGGATCTCGCGGCCGACCATCATCGCGATGATCCGGTCGGTGGTCAGCGCGCGCATCGGCTCGGTCGCGACATGGCGGCCGTCGCGGATCACCGTCACCGTGTCGCATACCGCGTCGACTTCGTCGAGCTTGTGCGAGATGTACACGCACGCGACGCCGCGGCGCTTAAGGTCGCGCACGATATCGAGCAGGATGCGCGTCTCGGCCGCACTCAGCGACGACGACGGCTCGTCGAGGATCAGCAGCTTCGCGCGCTTGTTCAGCGCCTTCGCGATCTCGATCAGCTGCTGGTGGCCGCCGCCGTAGTTCATCACCGGCTGCGCGACGTTGATCGCGTCGATCCGCAGCTCGCGCAGCAGCGCTTCCGAACGCCGCACCATCTCCGCATAGTGCATGCGCCCGCCGGGCAGCGTGATCTCGTTGCCGAGGAAGATGTTCTCGGCGACCGACAGCTCGGGCACCAGCATCAGTTCCTGGTGGATGATCACGATGCCCGCGCGTTCGGTGTCGCGCACGCCGGACGCAGCGAGCGGCGCGCCGTCCCAGCGGATCTCGCCGTCCCACGTGCCGTGCGGGTAGACGCCCGACAGCACTTTCATCAGCGTCGACTTGCCGGCGCCATTCTCGCCGCACAGGCCGACGCACTCGCCGGGGCGCACGGTCAGGTCGATGCCGTCGAGCGCCTTCACGCCGTCGAATGCCTTGACGATGCCGCGCATCGTCAGCAAGGGTTCGGTCATACGTTCATTGCCTCGCAGTGCGCACGCGGCCGGCGAGCTGCGGCCGCACCAGATCGGCCACACTTCGCTGGCCGGCCGCGTGCATCATGCCCATCGCGCGGTTACTGGCTCGCGAGCTGGGCCTGGGTGTAGAAGCCGTCCTTCACGACGACGTCGACGTTGCGCTTGGTCAGGAGCGTCGGCTGCAGCAGCACCGTGTCGACCTTCATCTTGCCGTTGTCGTATTGCGCGTTGAACGCGGGCTTCGCACCCTTCGCGAGATCGACCGCGAGCTTCGCGGCTTCGCTCGCGATCAGCTTCAGCGGCTTGTAGACGGTCATCGTCTGCGTGCCGGCGATCACGCGCTTGACGGCCGCGAGATCCGCATCCTGCCCGGACACCGGCACTTTGCCGGCCAGGTGCTGCGCGGCGAGCGCCTGGATCGCGCCACCCGCGGTGCCGTCGTTCGACGCGACGATCGCGTCGATCTTGTTGTTGTTCGCGGTCAGCGCATCCTCGACGATCCGCAGCGCGGTCGATGCGCTCCACTCCGGCACCCATTGCTGGCCGACGACCTTGATGTCGCCGCGCTCGATCGCCGGCTTCAGCACCTTCAGCTGGCCCTCGCGCAGCATCTTCGCGTTGTTGTCGGTCGGCGCGCCGCCGAGCAGGAAATAGTTGCCCTTCGGCTTCGCGTCGAACACGCCCTGCGCCTGCAGCTCGCCGACCTTCTGGTTGTCGAACGAGATGTACGCGTCGACATCCGCGTCGAGGATCAGGCGGTCGTACGACACGATCTTGATGCCGGCCTTGCGCGCTTCGGCGACGACGTTGCCGAGCGTCTTCGAATTGAACGGCACGATCACGATCACGTCGACGCCGCGCGAGATCAGGTTCTCGATCTGCGAGATCTGCCGCGCCTCGCTCGCGTCGGCCGACTGTACGGATACCTTGGCGCCGAGCTTCGTCGCGGCCGCGACGAAGTAATCGCGATCGCGCGACCAGCGCTCGACGCGCAGGTCGTCGATGCAGAAGCCGATCTCGGGCTTGTCCTTGCTCGCATGCGCGAGCGGCGCGCCCAGCGCGAACATCGCCAGCGCAGCGGCGCCGGCAAGCGAACTCAATACGGTACGACGTGTCACGGATTTCATTGTCTCCACTCCTTGTTATCGAACTTGTCGAACAACTTCACGAACATCGGGCGGGCGCATGAGTGCGCCGCCCGCATCGAGTCCTCGCAACGCGCGGCATCGTGCGATGCGAACCGCGCGCGCCATCCGCGCGTCACGCACCCGTCGCGAACACCGGTTCGAGCGCGCGGTAAAGCGCGCGAAACGTCGGCCGCCGCATGTCGCGATACCACGCGTGCCGCGCGAGATCGGGCTCGCGCACCGCGACGACCGGCGGTTGCGGGCACACGTCGCCGAGCGGCGTATCCGGTTCGAGCGCGAGACGCGCAAGGCGCGCGGCGCCCAGCGCCGGACCGACCTCGCCACCCGCGCGCAGCGTCAGCGCACGTCCGCTCAGGTCGGCAAGCATCTGCGTCCAGTAAGCGCTGCGCGAGCCGCCGCCGATCACCGTGATGGCGGCGGGCTCGAGCCCGGCCGCGTGCAGCGCGTCGATGCCGTCGAGCAGCGCGAAGCCGACGCCTTCGAGCGTCGCGTTCGCGAGATCCGCGCGCCGTGTATCGGGCGCCAGCCCATAGAAGACGCCCTTCGCATTCACGTCGTTGTGCGGCGTGCGCTCGCCGCTCAGGTAAGGCAGGAACCACGGGCGGGTCGCGCGCGCATTCGCCTCGGCATCGGCGAGCAGCGCCGCGACGCCGTCGTAACCGGTCAGTTGCGCGGTGAAGTCGATGCAGCCGGCCGCGTTCAGCATCACCGACATCAGGTGCCACGTATCGGGCAACGCGTGACAGAAGCTGTGCACCGCCGATTCGGGGTTGGCGCGAAACCCGTCCGACACCGCGAAATACACGCCCGACGTGCCGAGCGACAGCAGTGCATCGCCGGGCCGCACGATCCCCACCCCGACCGCGCCGGCCGCGTTGTCGCCACCGCCGGCCACCACCGGGATCTCGCGCAGCCCGAGTGCGCGCGCGACGGCCGGCAGCAGCGTGCCCGTCACGCGGTTGCCCTCGAACACCGTCGGCATCTGTGCGCGCGACAGCCCGCACACGCCGAGCAGCGTGTCGTCGTAGTCGCGCTTCGCGACGTCGAGCCACAGCGTGCCGGCGGCATCCGACGGATCGGTTGCGAACGCACCGGTCAGCCGGTAGCGCAGATAATCCTTCGGCAGCAGCACGTGCGCGATGCGTGCGAACACATCGGGTTCGTGCCGGCGCACCCACAGCAGCTTCGGTGCGGTGAAGCCCGGCATCGCGACGTTGCCTGCCACCGTGCGCAGCGCGGGCGCGAGCCGCTCGAGTTCCGCGCACTCTGCATCCGCGCGGCCGTCGTTCCACAGGATCGCGGGGCGCAGTACCTCGCCATGCGCGTCGAGCAGCGTCGCGCCGTGCATCTGGCCGGTGAGCCCGAGTGCGGCGATGTCGCGCGGATCGATGCCGCCCGCGCGGGCATCGGCGACGACCGCGGCGAGCGCGCCGCAGGCGGCGTCCCACCAGTCGTGCGGCGCCTGTTCCGACCAGCGCGGCCGTGGCCGGCTCACCGTCAACGGGCGGCTCGCGCTCGCCCGCACCGCACCGTCGCGGTCGAGCAGCACCGCCTTCACGCACGACGTGCCGAGATCGAGTCCGAGATACATGGCGTCAGCGCAGCCCGTAGATTGCCTGGTTCACGATGTTCTCGAGCCGCTCCTGCGCGCCGCTCGCGTGCCGCGGGTCCACGCCGCGCGCGAGCGCGTCGTCCGCGAGCGACTGCAGCGTGTAGCCGCCCGACAGGATCTTGCGGCCGAACGCGTCGTCCCACTGCGCGTAGCGCTGCCGGCGCAGCGCGTCGAGCCGGTCGTTCTCGACCAGCACCGCCGCGCGCTCGAGCGCGAGCGCGAGCACGTCGATCGCGCCGACATGGCCGTAGAACAGGTCTTCCGGATCGACGCTCTGGCGCCGCACCTTCGCGTCGAAGTTCATCCCGCCGGTCGTGAAGCCGCCGTGGCGCAGGATCTCGTAGAACGCGAGCGTCAGCTCCTCGACGCTGTTCGGGAACTGGTCGGTGTCCCAGCCGTTCTGCGGATCGCCGCGGTTCGCGTCGACGCTGCCGAACACGCCGAGCGCGAACGCGTTCGCGATCTCGTGATGGAACGAATGACCGGCGAGCGTCGCGTGGTTCGCCTCGATGTTCACGCGGATCTCGTTCTGCAGTCCGTACTGTACGAGGAAGCCGTGCACGGTCGCGACGTCGTAGTCGTACTGGTGCTTGGTCGGCTCCTGCGGCTTCGGCTCGATCAGCAGCGCGCCCGTGAAGCCGATCCGGTGCTTGTGCTCGACCACCATCGACAGGAAGCGCGCGAACTGCTCGCGCTCGCGCTTCAGGTCGGTATTGAGCAGCGTCTCGTAGCCCTCCCGGCCGCCCCACAGCACGTAGTTCTCGCCGCCGAGCCGGTGCGTCGCGTCGAGCGCATGGCACACCTGGGTCGCAGCCCACGCGAATACGTCCGGGTTCGGGTTCGTCGCAGCGCCCGCCGCGAAGCGCGGGTGCGAGAACAGGTTCGCGGTGCCCCACAGCAGCCGCACGCCGCTCGCCTGCTGGCGCTCGCCGAGATAGTCGACCATCCGCGCGAAATTGGCTGCGTATTCGCGCAGGCTGTCGCCTTCCGGCGCGACGTCGGTGTCATGGA
This sequence comes from Burkholderia sp. BCC1993, assembly GCF_905339865.1. NCBI lineage: Bacteria > Pseudomonadati > Pseudomonadota > Betaproteobacteria > Burkholderiales > Burkholderiaceae > Burkholderia > Burkholderia sp. BCC1993. The sequence continues at coordinate 102,819 of NZ_CAJPGZ010000016.1, forward strand.
ACGTATAGAACGGCGTGCCGAGCTTGGTGAAGAACTCGAATGCCGCGTCCGCCTTCATGCGCGCACGTTCGAGCGCATCGCCCGGCTGCTGCCACGGCCGCTGGAACGCGCCCTGCCCGAAGATGTCGTGCCCCGGCCATACGAACGTGTGCCAGTAGCAAACCGCGATCCGCAGATGCTCGGCGAGCGTCTTGCCGAGCACGCGCTTCTCGGGGTCGTAATGGTGGTAAGCCAGCGGGTTGTCCGACTGCGGGCCTTCGTAGCAAATCGCGGGAATGTGTTCGAAATACGACATGGCGTCTCCGTGTAGGGTCTTGTTGCAGCGCAACGCGCGTCGCGACGACGACGCACGCGGCCGAATCCGGTTGGCTGGATCGTGCCCGCGCGCCTGCCGGCCGGCAATTGCGAAATTGCGCACCACGCTTAACGTTTCTTGCCAGCCGCTGCGCGCAGTGCGCGTTCCGTCCTACAATCGCCGGACACCAGAGAATCGCGCGGCACCGTCCGCGCGCCCCGGAGACAACGGCGGGACGCCCGAGCGGCGCCCGCCCCCAGACCGACATGACCCGCGCCTCTTCCGCCCAGACACCGCACCGCATCGCGCTGCTGTTCAACGCGAACAAGGTCTACGACCGCGAGATCATCAGCGGCATCGGCCAGTACCTGCACACGACGCGTGTCGTGTGGGACCTGTTCCTCGAGGACGACTTCCGCTGCCGGCTCGCCGGCATCGAACGCTTCGACGGCGACGGCATCATCGCGGACTTCGACGATCCGGCCGTCGCCGACGCGCTCGCCGGCTCGCCGCTGCCGATCGTCGCGGTCGGCTCGTCGTACGAGGATCCCGCGCAGTATCCGCACGGCGTCCCATATATTGCGACCGACAACCCGAAGCTCGTGTCGCTCGCCTATACGCACCTGATCGGCGCAGGGCTCGCGCATTTCGCGATGTACAGCCTGCCGGTCGCGCAGGAGAACCGCTGGGCGCAGCAGCGCGAGCTCGCATTCGACCGGCTCGCGCGCGCAGACGGGCTCGACGCGCCGATCTACCGCGGCCTGTCGACGAGCGCGTCGGGCTGGAATCACGCGATCGAGCAGCTGATCGGCTGGCTGCATGCGCTGCCGAAGCCCGTCGGGATCATCGCGGTCACCGATGCGCGCGCGCGGCATCTGCTGCAGGCGTGCCTGATCGCCGGCATCGCGGTGCCGGAACAGGTCGCGATCATCGGCATCGACAACGATCCGCTCACGCGCACGCTGACGCGCATTCCGCTGTCGTCGGTGATCCAGGGCACCGAGGAAATGGGCCGCACCGCCGCGCACCTGCTGCACCGGATGCTGCGCGGCGCGCGTTTTCCCGGACAGCGCATCCTCGTGCCGCCGGTCGGGATCAACGTGCTCGAATCGACGCGCCACCAGCCGCTCGCGAGCCCGCACGTGATGCGCGCGCGGCATTTCATCCGGCAGTACGCGTGCCAGGGGATCAAGACGGAACAGGTCGCCGACTATGTCGGCGTGTCGCGCTCGCTGCTCGAAGAGCACTTCCGGCGCGAACTGCAGCGCACCGTGCACCAGGAAATCCTGCGTCACAAGCTCGAGGCCGCGCAGGCGCTGCTCGCGAGCCGCAACGCGTCGAGCGCGGAAGTCGCGATCCGCTGCGGCTTCACGTCGTTGCAATACATGTACGCGGTATTCCGCCGCGAACTCGGCTGCACGCCGCGCGAATACCAGGAGCGCACCGCGCCCGCCCACTGAATTCACCGCTCACGAGCGAACCCACTCATGCATATCGACACCGACTCTCCCCGCCCGGCATCCGACGTCGGCCGCATTCCGTCCGAACCGTGGGGCACGCTGCCCGGCGGCGATCCGGTGCGACGCTATACGCTGCGCAACGCGCACGGCATGCGCGTCGTCGTCAGCGATCTCGGCGCGACCGTCGTGTCGTGGCTCGCCCCCGACCGCACCGGGCGCTTCGCCGATATCGTGCTGGCGCACGACACGCCGGCCGACTACGTCGAATCGGGCGCCTACCTCGGCGCGACGGTCGGCCGCTGGGCGAACCGGATCGCGAATGCGCGTTTCGCGCTCGACGGCGTCGACCACACGCTCGACCGCAACGAGAACGGCAACCTGCTGCACGGCGGCGCGAGCGGCTTTCACCGCGCGCGCTGGGACGTGGTCGACGACCGTGGCGGGCTGACGCTGCGGCTCGATTCGCCGGAAGGCGATGCGGGATTTCCGGGCAACGTGACGGTGCAGGTGCGTTACACGCTCGACGACGACGGCACGCTGACGATCGACTACGCGGGCGTGACCGATGCGCCGACGCCGCTGAACCTGACCAATCACAGCTACTTCAACCTGAGCGGGCGCGCGGGCAGCGACGTGCGCGGGCACTTGCTGCAGATCGACGCCGACGCGTTCGTCGAAGTGGACGATGCGCTGATCCCGACCGGCACCGCCGACGTGACGGGTAGCGCGTTCGATTTCCGGCAGAGCGCGCCGATCGGCGCCCGCCTCGACTGGCCGCATGCGCAGCTCACGCGCGGGCGCGGCTTCGATCACTGCTATGTACTGCGCGACCCTGGGCGCGGCGTGCGGTCCGTCGCGTCGATCTACGATCCGGAAAGCGGCCGGGAGCTTGCCGTGTCGACGGATCAGCGCGGGTTGCAGCTGTATACGGGCAACTATCTGGACGGTGTGCGCGTGAGCGGCGGTGTGGCGTGCCGACGGCACGCGGCGCTGTGCGTCGAAGCCGGGTTCTTTCCGAACCAGGTCAACATGGACGCGTTGCGCGACGAAACCATTCTTCATCCGGGCAACACGTATCGCCAGACGACGCGGTATCGAGTCGGCGTTCGCGCGTAGCGATAGCGGACGCGTCGGGCCGGATCGCATGCGAACGCACCAATCCCCGTCAGGCGCGAGCCCCCGCCGGTGGCGTGCGCGCGGATGAGATCGATCGAGTCAGCACGCTAAGGACGGAGGCTGGACTCTGGATTCCGCGTCGGCAGCGTCCGCCTATCGTTTATCGGCCGCGATGCGGTCCGACGAGAATCCGGATCGCTTGCCGGCATGACGCGAGACGCGACGAGTTGGCGCGCCGCGTGAAAGCATCGCCGGCGCGCGAACCTGTGTCAGACTCCCACGTGCGATCGAGCGTCTGCGCGCGATCGGCCGGCGATGGATTCATTCAACTCTTGCGGGTTTGTCACGGATGTCTGAAGAATACGAAGTTCATGGCCCTCACGACCATGCGGTGGAACCGCACGCGGCTCACGGCAGCGATCCGGGTACGTCGCGCATCGCCGTGCTGACGGCCGTGCTTGCCTGCTTCGGTGCGATATCGGCCTACCAGAGCGGTGCCGACGAAAGCCTCGCGTTGCTCTACAAGAATGACGCCGCGATCCGGAAAACCGAGGCTGCGAACCAGTGGGCCTACTATCAGGCGAAGGGCAACAAGCAGAACCTCGCCGAACTCGGTGCCGCGTTGAGCCCGGAATCGTCGCCGCAGCGGAAGCGGTTCGAGGCGGACGCCGCACGATACCGCGCCGACAAGGAACCGATCCGGGCACATGCCGAGGCGCTCGAAAAGGAAGTCGAGAAGAACAACGCGGCCAGCGAGGCGCGGATGCACCGACACCATCGGTGGTCGCAGGCGACGACCGTCATCCAGATCTCGATCGCACTGGCGGCGATCACGATCCTCACGCGCCGTTCATGGATGCAGGGTCTGTCGATCGGCGTGGCCGCGATTGGCATCGTGATGGCGGGGTTGGCGTTCTTTGGGGTTTGATTGACGGCGAGGCCGTCACAGCCCAGTCATATCTCGACCGTGCCGTGTTGTATACGTGAAGCCACGCGCGCATCGGGCCCAACGTGCTCCCGGTGCGGCGATCATCGCCGTGGCCCGCGTGGCTTCATGCAGTCAGACGGCTCAAGATTCGATTCCCAACGAACGGCACCTGAGAAAAGCACGACTCTGCACCGGGCGCAAGATTGATCCGCCTGCCTCTCCTCACCGTCCCCACGCCCGTCGCCAGATAGTAGGCAACGCACGCGTTCTTTGCGTTGGCATCGGCGGCTGCGCTACGCTCGATCCGGCCTCGTATCGAGGCTGAAATTTAAGCGCTTAAACCAACGAAGCCCGCGATCCTGCGATCGATCGACCGGGCCCGATACTGGAGGATGACGATGAACAGACGATCGATGTTGCGCTGGAGTGTCTCGACCGCGGCGCTCGCGTGCGTCGACCTGGCCGGCGCGTTGCCGGCCGTCGCGCAAGGCGTCGCTCGCGCCGCAGGCAGCGCGGGTATCCCGTTCGCGATGGGCGCCGACGTGTCGACGCTGCCGGAACTCGAGGCGCACGGTGCACGGTACTTCGACCGCGGGCATCCGCGCGACTGCCTGAAGATCCTGCATGCGCACGGCGTCGATTCGATCCGCATCAAGGTATGGAACGATCCCGGCAATCCGGATTTCTTCCCCGCGAACCAGAGCGATGCGGCCGGCTACAACGACGCAGCCCATGTCGTGGCGCTCGCGAAGCGCGCGGCCGCGCTCGGCATGCGCATTCTGATCGATTTCCACTACAGCGACTGGTGGGCCGATCCGGGCAAGCAATACCCGCCGCACGCGTGGGCCGGCAAGAATCTCGCCGACACGTGCGCACTGCTGTCGGCCTATACGACCGACGTGCTGCGCCAGCTGCAGCGCGCCGGCGTGCGGCCCGAGTGGGTGCAGATCGGCAACGAGATCACGGGCGGCATGCTGTGGCCGCTCGGCCGCTACGACCAGTGGGACAACCTCGCGCAGCTGCTGAAGACCGGTCGCGACGCGGTGAAGGCCGTCGATCCGCGCATCAAGGTGATGCTGCATGTCGACAGCGGCGGCGACAACGCAAAAAGCCGCTGGTGGTTCGACAGCGCGACGCAGCGCGGCGTCGCGTTCGACGTGATCGGCCTGTCGTATTACCCGCAGTGGCAAGGCTCGCTCGACGACTTGCGCAACAACGCGAACGATCTCGCCGTGCGCTACGACAAGGAGCTGATCGTCGTCGAGACCGCGTATCCGTGGACCACCAGCGACGGCGACTCGGAGCCGAACGCGATGACAAACACGGGCTCGACCGCGTTCCCGCCGTCGCCGGCTGGCCAGGCGCAATTCCTCGCGGCGGTCGTCGACATCGTGAAGGGCGTGCCGGGCAATCGCGGCAAGGGCGTGTTCTGGTGGGAGCCGGAATGGATCCCGACGCCGGGTGTCGGCTGGAAGCTCGGCGCGGGCGATCAGTGGGACAACAATACGCTGTTCGACTTCCACGGTAACGCGCTGTCGTCGCTCGACGCATATCGCAAGCGTTGACGCTTCACGGCATCGCCGTTTCACCGCACCGGCGCATCGTGCGTCAGTGCGGTGGATTGAAGCGGTGTCGTGCGGGCGGTGTGGTTTCGCTTGCGTCGTTTGCGTCGTTTGCGTCGTTTGCGTCGTTTGTGTCGTTTGCGTCGTTTGTGTCGCTCATGCCGCTCGCTGCGCCGTTCCGCTCACACCGCCCCGCTCGCCGCGCGCATCCAGCGCGAGCAGCACGCACGCCACAAGCGCGAGCCCGCAGCACCCGGCGAACGTCGCACGATAGCCGAACAGGTCGACGCACGCCCCCGACAGCACACCCGACGCGATCGAGCCAACCCGCGCGGCGCTGAAGAACATCGCAGTCGCGGTACCGGGGCGCGTGGGCATCAGGTCGCATACGCGCGTCATCCCGAGGCACGACGTGATCGCGACCACGCATGCGCTCAACAACTGCAGCGGCAGGATCAGGTCGACTCGCGTCACCGCCGCGAGCCCGATGAAATACGCCGCATGCACGACCGCGCACGCGGTCAGCCAGCGTGCCTTGTCGAGCCGCGTCGACCGGATGCCGAGCCACAGCATCATCGGAATCTCGAGCAAAGCGGCCAGACCCAGCGCGGCCGACACGTTCGTCGGCGTGCCGCCGAGCCCGCGCACGATGTACAGCGGCAGCACGATCATCGTCGCGTTCGCGGCGAGCCCCATCAGCGTCAGCGCGACGAGGGTCCGCAGCACACGCGCGCGCGGCGCGACGACGACGACCGACGCAGCATCGCCCGACGGCGCTGAAGCGTAGTCGACCGCACGCACGTGAACGGCGGCCGGACGCCGCGCAGGCTCCGGAATCCGCGCGACGATCGCCGCGCACGCGACAAAGCCCGCGGAAGCCGCGAGAAAGAGCCCGGTGAAGCCGGTCTGCGCGAGGATCAGCGCGCCGAGCGCCGGACCGAACACCCACGCGACCGACAGCATCGTGCGCAGCGCGGCCGACGCGAGCTCGCGCTGCGCATCGTCGTCGACGGGCAGCACCGCGCGCGCGAACGCGAAGATCTGCGACAGCGACACGGCGCCCGCGCCGAGCAGGATCGTGCCGGCCACGATCACCTGCCCGTGCATGCGCAGCACGCACAGCAGCGCGAAGCCGAGCGCGGCGGCCGCAAGCGACACGACGAGCAGCGGCCGATGCCGCTCGCGACGATCCGACCAGCGCCCGGCCCACGAGCTCGCGACGACGCCGCTCGCCGCGATCAACGTCATGAAGATGCCGGCGAGAAACGGCGACATGCCTGCCGCTTCCACGCCGAACAGCGACAGGTACGGCGCCGTAAACGACATCGCGACGCCGAGCATTAGCGCCGCCGCCGACAGCGGCACGAAATGCGCGATCCCGGCGAGGCGCGCGAACTGCAATCGCAGCGGCCGCAACGACTGCATCGCGTCAGTCCGGCTCGACCCATGCGGCGACGTCCACCGCGCCGAGTTCGCGGCCGCCGAGCACGAAACGCGCACCGTCCGGCGCGGGCAGCGGGCACGGCGCATCGCCGTAGTTGAACGCGAACACGACCCGCCCGCGCCGGCGCAGGCGCACGCCGTCCGGCAGCGCGCGCACCGGCAGTCCGGCATCGCGCGCGCAGCGGCCGACGATCGCGCGCAACAGCGAGCGATCGAAGCACGCGGTTGCCATCGTCACGTGAGCGCGCCGCACGAGCGCGGGCACGCCGTCGTCGCAGGCCGCGAGCACGTCGATGCCGGGCTCCGCATCGAGGTCGACGTGATCGCGCCATTTCAGCGCATGGCCGTCGACGCCATCGAACGAAACGCGCGGCGCGAGCGACGGCCGCAGCGACTCGACCTGCGCGATGCGCATCGGCAGCACGTCGCGCAGCTTGCCGGGGGCGAGGCCCGGCGCGATCGCGAAGTCCGCGGTGCGCGAACCCGTGCGCGGCCCGAACAGCCACTGCGCATCGCCACGCGCGACCTGCTCGACGACGCGATCCGGCACGACCGGCAGCGTCGGCGCGACGACGAACGCATAACGCGACACGTCCGCATCGGCCGCGACGATGTCGACGTCGAGCCCGAGTTCGCGCAGCGCGCGATACCAGTCGAACACATGCTGCTGGTAGTCGAAGTCGGCGCCGTGCGGCTGGATCCGGATCATCCAGTCGGCCGCATAGTCGAACAGCAGCGCAACGCGGGCCGCCTCGTGCGCGCCGTCGACGAGCGCCGGTTCCAGTGCGGCCAGTTCGCGCGCGACGCGCGCCACCTCATGACCGCCCGGCGACAGCCGGTCGTCCGGCGCGTTGAGCCCCGAATGCAGTTGCTCCTGCGCGTGCGGATACTGCCGCCAGCGGAAATACGATACGAGTTCCGCGCCATGCGCGAACGCTTCCCACGTCCACAGCCGCACCGCGCCGGCATGCGGCACCGGGTTGTACGGCCCCCAGTTGACGGGCCCCGCCTGCTGCTCCATCACCCACATCCGGCCGTTGCCGACACCGCGATACAGGTCGTGCGAGAACGCCGACACGTCGGGATGGCCGGTGCGCGCCCAGCGGCGCTTGTCCGCTTCGTCGAGCGGCAGCACTTCGGTGCGCGGCACCGGATAGCTGTCCCACGCGGCGACGTCGAGACCGCCGCGCGCGAACGCGTAGTGATCGAACTCGGTGAAGAAGCCCATGAAGTTGTGCAGCAGGTCGCGGTCCGGCGCGTGCGGACGGATCGTGTCGACCTGCGCCGCATGAAACCGCGCGACCTCGTCCGACTGATAGCGCCGGAAGTCGAGCAGATGCGCGGGATTCGCGTCGGTCGGCGTATGACGCGGCAGTTCGATCTCGTCGAAGCCGCGATACTCCATGCTCCAGAACACGTTGCCCCACGCGCGGTTGAGCGTGCCGATATCGCCGTAGCGCACGGCGAGCCATGTGCGAAAACCTTCGAGCGCCGCGCGCGTATAGCTCGGCAGCGTGTTGTGACAGCCGAGCTCGTTGTCGGTCTGCCACGCGATCACCGCCGGATGCGCGCCGTAGCGCCGCGCCATCGCGTCGACGATGCGCACGCAGTGCTCGCGATACACGGGGCTCGCGATGTCGTAATGGCGACGCGAGCCGAACTGCCGCACGCCGCCGTCCGCGCCGACGGGCAGGATCTCCGGATGGCGATCGACGAGCCACTTCGGTGGCGCGGCGGTCGGCGTGCCGAGCACGATCTTCAGTCGCTGGCCGGCGAGCGTGTCGATCGCTTCGTCGAGCCACGCCCAGTCATAGCGGCCCGGTTCCGGCTCCATCCGGCTCCACGCGAATTCGGCGATCCGCACGCGGGTCAGGCCGAGTTCGGCCATCCGCTGCGCGTCGCGGTCCCATTGTTCGCGCGGCCAGTGTTCAGGGTAGTAGCAAACGCCGAGGTGCATCGTGGATTCCTTGCAGAAGAAAATGGATGGGACGGATCAGCCCTTGGTCGCACCGAACGTGAGCCCCGCGACGAAGTGCTTCTGCATCGCGAAGAACATCAGGACCGACGGCAGCGCCGCGAGCACCGAGCCGGCCGACACGATGTTCCAGGCGGTCGTCCATTGCCCCTTGAGTGCGGCGACGCCGACCGTGATCGGCGCCGCGTCGTCGCCTTGCGTGAGGCACAGCGCCCAGAAGTAGTCGTTCCACACGAACGTGAACACGAGGATCGCGAGTGCGGCGAGCGCCGGCCGCACGAGCGGCAGCACGACGCGCCAGTAGATCGCCCACTCCGATGCGCCTTCGACGCGCGCGGCCTCGATCAGCTCGAACGGCAGCTCGCGGATGAAGTTGCGCAGGAACAGCGTGCAGAAGCCGGTCTGGAACGCGGTATGGAACAGCACGAGCGCCCACACGGTGTTGTACAGGCCGACGCCGAGCATGATCTGCCGCACCGGGATCATCAGGATCTGGATCGGCACGAAGTTGCCGGCGACGAACAACCCGAGCAGCACGAGATTGCCGCGAAACCGGTAGTTCGCGAGCGCGTGCCCCGCGAGCGACGCGAGCAGGATCGATGCGGCGACCGACGGCACCGTGATCAGGATGCTGTTCGCGAAGTAATGCAGCATCGGCGTCTGCGTGAGCGCGGTACCGTAGTTGGCGATCAGCGCGAACTGCTTCGGCCAGTCCCAGTAATGGCCGGCCATGATTTCGTCGGTCGAGCGGATCGACGTGACGAGCACCGCGAGCAGCGGCACGAGCCACAGCGCGAGCGCGCACGGCAGCGACAGGCGGTACAGCATGCGGGCGGGACGTCCCCACCGGGACACGGGCATCGGATACATATTGGTGATCCTTACGATTCGACGCGCACCAGCTTGCGCAGCTGCCACACGATGTAGACGAGCATGATCGCGAACAGAACGACCGCGATCGCGGCCGAATAGCCTTCGCGGTAGTACTTGATCGCCTGGTCGACCATGAAGTACGCGAGCACGGTCGAGCTGTCGAACGGGCCGCCGCCCGTCATCACCGAGATCAGGTCGAAGCTGCGCAGCGCGCCGATCACGGTCAGCACCACCGCCATGAAGGTCGCGGGCCGCAGCTGCGGCAGGATCACGTGCCACAGCAGCGTGAAGCCGCGTGCGCCTTCCATCCGCGCCGCTTCGACGATCTCGCCGTTGATGCCGGTGAGCCCGGTCAGGTAGAGGATCATGCAGAACGGAATCTGCGGCCACAGCGCGGCGACGATCACGCCGTAGGTCGCATAGCGCGGATCGCCGAGCACCGGGATCCCATGCCCGACGATCAATTTCAGCAGTCCGAAGGTCGGATCGTAGAACCACGAGAACACCAGGCCCACGACGACGCCGGGCAACACGAACGGCGCGAAGAACAGCGACTTCACGAGCCGGATCCCGAACACGTTCTGGTTCAGGTACAGCGCGAGCGCGAGGCCGAGCGGCGGCGCGGCGAGGAACAGCATGAGCCACAGCACGTTGTTCTTCAGCGCGACATAGAACGTGTCGGACTGCAGCAGCTCGCGATAGTTGTCGAGCCCGGCATACGTCATCGGCGTCATCCCGTCCCAGTGATGGAAGCTCAGCCAGATGCTGCTGACGATCGGATACAGCACGAACACGGTGAAGAGCGCGAATCCCGGCAGCACGAACCACAGGGCCGCGCGGTTGCGCCGGCGCGCGAGCGACGCGCGCGCATGCCGCTGCGGGCCGGCATCGCGGCGCGCGGCGCTTTCGGACAGGCTGGTTGACATGAGTGACCTTCGACGAAACGAACCAAACGAACCCAATGAACGAGACGGTGACAACGAAGCACCGGACCGGCATGCGCCGGCCCGGCCGCGCGGCGCGTTATTTCCGGTAGATGCGCTTGCGAGTCTGCTCGAGGCGCTGCAGGATCGCATCGAGCTGCGTCGGGTCGGACAGGAACTGCTGCATCGCCTTCATCCCCTCGTCCGCCATTTCCTTCGTCATGTCGCGATCGTAGAACTGCGCGATGCCGCCAGGCGTCGTCGCGAGCGTGCGGAAGCCGATCTTCGAGATCGGGTCCTGCGGCTCGGGCGCCTTGTTGTTCGACGGCAGCTGCCCCATTCCCTTCGCGAACTCGCCGCTCACCGCCGGTTGCCCCATGAACGCGAGGAAGCGGCGCGCGTCCGTCTTGTTGTGCGCCTTCGCCGGCACGATCAGCACGTTGACCGGGCCATCCTCCGCAAGCGGCACCGACGCATCGATCACCGGGAAGCGGAAGAAGCCGATCGGGTTGCGCGCCGCACTCAGCAGGCCTGCCGAATACCAGGTGCCCATCAGCGTCATCGCGGCCTGCCCGTTGACGATCAGCGGGCTCAGCGAATCGACATCGTAGGACAGCGCGTTGTCGATGACATACTTGTCGTCGATCAGCTTCTTCCAGGCCGCGTACACGGCCCGCACGCGCGGATCGGTATACGCGACGTCGCCGGCCATCAGCTTCTGGTGGAATGCATAGCCGTTGATCCGCAGGTCGAGATAGTCGAACCACGCGGCGAGCGTCCACGCATCGCGCGCGGCCACCGCGATCGGCGCGATGCCGGCCGCCTTCAGCTTGCGGCACGCGTCGAGAAACTGCGGCCAGTCGGCCGGCTCGCCATGAATGCCGGCCTTCTCGAACAGGTCCTTGCGGTAGAAGAGCCCGTACGCGTCGTAACCGAGCGGCAGACTGTAGAGCTTGCCGCCGTACGTCGACGACTGCTTCACGGCCGCATACGTATCGTTCCAGCCGTTCTTCTGCCAGTCGGAACTCAGGTCCTCGATCAGCCCGCGCTTCGCGAAATACGCGAGCCGTTCGCCGTTGTTCCAGCTCAGCACGTCGGGCGGATCGGTCGCGAGCCAGCCCGACATCTGCACCTTGTACGCCTCCTCGCCGACGTAGCTGACCTTCAGGTCGATATCCGGATTCGCCTTGTGGAACTGGTCGAACGCCGCCTGCCACGTCGCACGCTGGTTGCCGCGCGCGGCGACATTCACCTTCAGCGTGCCCGCATCGGCCGTCCCCGCGGCGCATGCCGCGGCAGTCGTCAGGGCAAGCAGCAATCGGCTCGCACGAAGTCTCATTGTTGTCTCCTGGTATTGGTGTGATGGGTGCCGCGTCACGCGCGGCCGGTCGGCAGTGCGCCGCTACGCGAACGCCGCTTCGCCGTGGACGGCAGGCAACGCGATGCCGGCCTCGTCGAACAGGTGGCAGCGCGACGGCGACACGTGAAACGCATGCCGTTCGCCGCGCCGCAACGCGGCCTGGCCCGGCAGTTTCGCGAGCAGCGGCACGCCGCCGGGCTGGTCGAGATGCACGTACGCGGCTTCGCCGAGCTGCTCGACGAGCGCGACGTCGCGCACGATCGCCGGCTGGTCGGCATCGCCGGACGCGCCGACCGTCAGATGCTCGGGACGAATCCCGAGCGTCACGCGCGCGCCGCTGCCGACGTGGCGCGGCAACGGGCGATCGCGCAGCGTGAGCGCTTCGCCGCTGCCGTCCAGCCGCAGCCGGCAGCCGTGCGCATCGCTCGCCTCGACGAGCGCCGGCAGGAAGTTCATCCGCGGTGAGCCGATGAAGCCCGCGACGAAGCGGTTGGCCGGCCGGTGATACAGCTCGAGCGGCGCACCGGCCTGCGCGATGCTACCGAAGCGCGCGACGTCGTCACCCGCGTGCAGCAGCACGATCCGGTCGGCCAGCGTCATCGCCTCGATCTGGTCGTGCGTCACGTAGACGGAGCTCGATTGCGTGAAGCGCGCATGCAGGCGGGCGATCTCGACGCGTGTCTGGCCGCGCAGCGTCGCGTCGAGATTCGACAACGGCTCGTCGAACAGAAACACGCGCGGCTCGCGCACGATCGCGCGGCCGATCGCGACGCGCTGCCGCTGGCCGCCCGACAACGCCTTCGGCTTGCGATCGAGCAGCGCGTCGAGCTGCAGCACGCGCGCGGCTTCGGTCACGCGGCGGCGGATCTCGTCCTTCGGCGTGCCGGCGATGCGCAGGCCGAAGCCGATGTTGTCGAACACGGTCATGTGCGGGAACAGCGCGTAGCTCTGGAACACCATCGCGACGCCGCGCTCGGCGGGCGGCGTGTCGTTCATCCGCGCGCCGCCGATCCGCAGCTCGCCTTCGGTGACGTCCTCGAGCCCGGCGATCATCCGCAACAGCGTGGACTTGCCGCAGCCCGACGGACCGAGAAACACGCAAAACTCGTGCGACGCGATCTCGAGGTTCACGTCGCGCAACACCGGCGCATGGTCGCCGTAGCGCTTCGAGACGTCCTTCAATGAAATGGCGGTCATCGCGCTCTCCTCTCCCGGTCAGGCGCTTCGGATCGAAAAATTTAATCGCTTAAATTTTGGTGGTGCAGTTCGCCCGGTTCGCCGTACCATGTCGTCTCCTTGTTGATGTGTCGAGAAATTAGCGTATCGCCTGTCCCTGTGCAACTTGTGGGACGCACTCCCAGAATATGAGCAGACACTTCCCCGCTTCACGTCCTTCGCGCAGCGCAGCCCGGCCGGCCGGAGGCCGCGCATGGTGACGCTCGCGCAAGTCGCGCAGCGCGCGAACGTCACCGCGGCGACCGTCTCGAACGTGCTGCGCAATCCGCAGAAGGTGAAGCCGGCGACCGTCGAGCGCGTGATGGCCGCGATCCGCGAACTCGGCTATCGGCCGAACCTGACCGCGCGCGCGCTCGCCGAGGGCCGCACGTCGACGCTCGCGCTGATGCTGTCGAACATCACCAACCCGTTTTATCCGGAGTTCGTGCTGGCCGCCGAGCGCGAGGCGCGCAAGCGCGGCCATTACCTGCTCGTGTCGAATACCGACGACGATCCGGCGATCACGCGCAATTACCTCGAACGGATCGCGGGCACGCTTGCTGCCGGCGCGATCGTGATGAACACCGATCTCGCCGAAGCCGAACTCGCCGACATCGCGCGACACGGCGCGTCGATCGTGCTGTGCATGTGGGAGCACGTGCATGCATCGCGCACGCTGCCGTGCGTGACCGTCGATTTCGCGGCGGCGGGCGCACTGGCGGCCGCGCATCTGTCCGGGTTGCGGCACCGCGCGTTCGGCGCGCTCGTCGGCAGGGGATCGGGCGGCCCGCAATCGGTGCGGCTGCGCGGCTTCGCCGACGCACTCGCAGCGCGCGGCCATCCGGCGGATGCGTTGACGACCGTGTCGGCGCACGACTCGATCGAAGGCGGCTACGAAGCGGCGGCTGCGTTACTGAGGGCGCAGCCCGGGCTCACCGCGCTGTTCGCGACCAACGACCTGATGGCGATCGGCGCGATGCAGGCGGCAGCCGATCTCGGCCTGCGCGTGCCGGCCGATCTGTCGGTGGTCGGCATGACCGATATCCAGCTCGCGCACCAGTTCCGCCCCGCGCTGACGACGGTGCGGTTCCCGACGTCGCAGATCGCCGCGCGGGCGATCGCGCTGACGCTCGACATGATCGACGGGATCGAACCGGCCGCGGCCGTGCATACGATCGGGGCGCCGGAGCTTGTCGTGCGGGAGTCGACGGGGGTGGCGCGGGGGTGATGGTTCGATTCGAACGGCGGAACTATCTGTTCGCCGACGCCGACTCCGGCGGCGAACGTGCCGCCGCGATGTACAGCCTGATCGGCACGGCACGCCTGAACGGCCTCGATCCCGAGGCGTATCTCGCCTACGTTCTCGAGCGCATCGCCGACCATCCGCGTCGACGAACTGCTTCCGTGGAACGTGGCGCCGTCGCTGTCGCCTACTGCTCGCGTCGAGCCTATCCGATAGTGCCGCGAATCAACCTGCACTTCGGTACTGCCCAGGCATTTACGCGCGATGCAGCGACGAACCAGTTGCTATCGAGCCGATGCGCCCCCTCACTAACGAAACGATCCCTGAAGCCGAACGCCACCGGCGTCGGCCCATGACGCTGAATAGGCCGCAGACTATCGACCGATTCCCACAACGACATATTCAATAGCATCAACGGATCATCGAACCCGCGAATTCCGGTGGCATAGCCCTTGGATGTCTGCAACCGCCAGACGAAGCCCCACGAGCGCTCGGCCAGTGCATTGATGTCCTTCAATTGCGCGACGAAGCCCTGCATCAGCGGCGTGTCCAGCGGCGCGCGCGTGCGAAATACTCGGTTGCGCAAAGTAGTAAGCGTTATCTGTCATGGTTGCCTCATCTCGCTTCGAAGTGAGCCTGCTGGCCGGCGGAAATGGCCTGGTCCGATACCTGCAACGCCAGTTCGGCAGCTACGGCATCAGCCCCGGCCTTGATGAAGACGTCGAGGTCAGACGTGGGCAGGAAGCGCTTCATGATGGCCTCCAGCTCGGCCTTCCCTGCATCGTCCAGGCTGCGATTGCCGTTGGCGAGCCGGGCCAGCGCCGCGCGATAGCACCCGATATAGGCACGCTGCGCTGCAATCATGTCGAGCGGCTTGCCCGCCTGCCCGTGCCCCGTGTAGAACAGTGCGATGTCGCCGGACAGACGTTCGAGCGCGTCGAGGCTGCGCAGCCAGTCCGCCGTATGGCCGTCGTTCATGAAGGAATGGACGCCGTTGAAAACCATGTCGCCAACGAAGGCGACACGCGGGTGGCGTCCCACGGTCCAGACGAGATCCCAGTTCGATTCGCCCGGGCCGAACTCCCTGACCTCGAACGGCACGCCATCGAAATGCAGCACGTCGCCATCGTGCACGAGGCGATTCGGGAACGTGCGTCGTGCCGGCCAATCGTCGCCGAATACCGGCTGCCACTTGACGGCCTTGGCATCGTCGGTACGGCGCATCGCCTCGTCGACGCCCTGCGTGGCGATGATCGGCACGTCGTCGAGACCACGGATCAGCTCGCCAACACCGTTGTAGTGATCGGGATGCCCGTGCGTGATCAGCACCGCGAGCAAGGGTTTGCGCAGCGCATCTAGCCGGTCACGCACCTGGCGCGCATCCGATACGGTCATCATGGCGTCGATGGCCACGACACCGTTCGGCAGTTCGACCAGGAACGCGTTGGTGAGAAAGGTGCGCGCACCGGAGGTGCAGGTCACCACATTGAATTCAGGCTCCTTGAAACCGGTCATTTGAAGGTTCTCTCATTAAGCGAAATCCCGCGAGATGTTCGGGATAGGAGGATGACATGATTACCGGTCGAGCAAGGCTTCATCCGGCAGCCGATACGCGGACAGATCGCTCAAGCGGCCCGACGCGCCCGTGCGCTCGCCGCACAGGTCGACTGAACCGCACCGGAAATCGTGGAGGCCGGTTGGTTTAAGTCAATGCAGGCACGTCAGCAGCATTTCTGAGTTGCCTGTAGTAGTTTGCCTCAGCTTCAGCGGGCGGAATATAGCCGAGCGGTTCCATCAGCCGATGATGGTTGTACCAGGCCACCCATTCCCGCGTCGCCAGTTCAACGGATTCTCGCGTTTTCCACGGGGCGCGCCGATGAATCAGTTCCGTCTTACAAACCGTTGATCGTTTCAGCCAGCGCGTTATCGTAGCTGTCGCCACGGCTGCCGACGGACGGCTCGATACCCGCCTCGGCCAATCGTTCGCTGTACAGAATGCTGACGTATTGGGACCCCCTACCGGAGTGATGTATCAAGCTCCCGTCGTCACCCGGTTTGCGAGCGTACAACGCCTGTTCAAGTGCATCGAGTACAAAGTCCGTGGTCATCGACGAACTGACGCGCCAGCCAACGATGTAACGGGCGAACACGTCGATCATGAATGCCACGTACAGCCAGCCTTGCCATGTCGAGACATACGTAAAATCCGACACCCAGATCTGATTCGGTCGGCCGGCCTTGAACTGCCGGTTGACTCGGTCCGACGGGCGCGGCGCAGTCACATCGGGAATGGTTGTGCGGACTCGCTTGCCGCGAACTGCGCCGTGCAAGCCCTGCAGCTTCGTCAACCGTTCGACCGTGCAGCGTGCCACTGCAATGCCCTCCCGGTTCATCTGCTTCCAGACCTTCGGCACGCCGTAGACCCGCATGTTGGCCCGCCAGACACGCCTGGTCTCCGGTTGCAGAGTCTCGTCGCGTTTGGCGCGGACGCAGCGTTTGGACGGATCGCGAAGCTGCGCAGCATGGCGTCGGTAGCCCGACGGGGCAATCCGCAAAACCTTGCAGATCGGCTCGCCCCCGAAGGGGTCGCGATGCTGATCGACGAAGGCCTTCAGGACTTGAATCGGCGGTCGAGCTCCGCCCGGGCGAAAAACGCACTCACCAGCTTGAGAATCTCGTTGGTCCGGCACAGCTCCTTGACCTCGCGCTCCAGAGCCTTGATGCGTTCACGCTCGACCGTGCTCACACTATCGCGCTCTCCACGCTCGACCTCGTCGCGCTTGATCCAATCCTGCAACGTCTGCGGCGTGCAGCCGATCATCGGTGCAATTGATTCGACTACTGCCCACATCGACGGGTGTTCGCTACGTTGCTCGCGTACCAGACGCACTGCGTGCTCCCGGACTTCCGGGGAAAACTTGCTTGGCTTCTTGTTCACGGCTCGATTCTCTCAAGAGTTCGAGCCTCCACACAATCCGGTGCAGTTCACCCGCTATGATCAACTGGTGAGCGCGCGCTGTTTAGTCTAGCCAACCCTTAATAACCCGCCACCAGATTTTCGTGGACGACCAGACGAAGCACCGCGAACACCCGCTCGACCACGCGTCCGGCCTGGATTGCCGGGTTCACGTCATTCCAGTAGCGCAGCGAGAGAACCCGTTGTCCTTCCACGCCGCCGAGCCAGTCCAATTCCTCGACGTTCCCGGACCATATCAGCAGGCGCGCGCTACGCGGCATGAGCCGAAGTGCCGGTAAAACATGCGGGCTGCCCGGCATGTCGCTCGCCATCGATTCGCACCACGCGCGATGCGCGGCTATCGGATCCGCGATCCGCAGGACCGCCACCTCGGGTATGCCGCCGATCCGCTGCGCCAGCATCTCGACGGCCTTCGGCGGTATGTGCCCGTCGACGACGACACAGACATGCGTCGATCCGGCACCGCTCGACAACCAGTCGTAGAATGCCCGCGCGCGACCGGCGTTGCTCATTGCCCGCTCCGCTCGCGTCGGCTTCCGGTCAGCACGCAGGCCAGACTGCCGACGATCAGCACGAAGCCGGCCAGCAGGTCCGCGCTCGGCATCTCATCAAGCAGCACGACCGTTCCGACGAGCCCCGTGATCGGCACGCCGAGCGTTGCCAGCGACATCGTGACTGGCGGAATGCGCCGCCCGACTTCTGCCGAAATCACAAAGCAGATGCAGGTGGCCACCGGCCCGATAAACACGACGAGCATCGCTAGCGAAGCCGTCGGCCACGAGCCGCACGTCGGCACCCATCATTCTGGATAACTGGATATTTCCGACGCGGTCATACACAGCATCCGAATAGTTGACCCAGTTCTCTTGCACCAGCACGCACTTCATCCCGAGATGCGCGGCAACGGCGGCCACCTGGCGCGTCTGGTTCGACTGGATGCCGCCGATCGACACGAGCGTGTCACACCCTTGCGCGAGCGCTTCGGGAATCAGGTATTCGAGCTTGCGGGTCTTGTTGCCGCCGATCGCGAGCCCGCTGTTGCAGTCCTCCCGTTTCGCGTACAGATCGACCTTGCTGCCGAGATGGGCGCTCAAACGCTTCATCGGCTGGATCGGCGTCGGGCCAAACGTGAGCGGATAGCGGGCGAAGCGTTGCAGGGTCATGGTGGAGATTCTTCTCGATATGTGGTCGGACATCGCTACGCGCTCGTCGCATCAGGTCTGAACCATCATAGAGAATCCCTCACTCGGACGGATTGCGAAAAAAAATGCTTACGCATAACGTCATGAAACGAAGCTCCGCTTCAAGCCATTCATATTTCTTCTGATCGCACTCCGACGCAATGAAAAAAACCACTGCTGCCACGAATCCACACCAGCCGGACGTCCAGACCGACCGCGTGGATCGCGCGATCCTGCGGCAACTGCAACGCGATGCATCGATCACGAACGTCGCGCTGGCGGCGAAGGTCAACTTGAGCGCACCGGCGTGCCTGCGCCGCGTCGAGCGGCTCAAGGAGGCCGTCCTGATCCGCTCGACGGTCGCACTGCTCGATCCGAAGAAGATCGACGCGGGCATGTTGGTGCTGATCGGCGTGATGCTCGACCGCTCGACGCCGGAGTCGTTCACCGCGTTCGAAAAAGCTGCGCAGAAAGTGCCCGGCTGCATGGAGTGCCATGTGGTGACCGGCGAATTCGACTATTTCATGCTGATCCGCACGCGCGACAGCGACAGCTTCAACCGGCTGCACGCGGAAAAGCTGCTGTATCTGCCGGGCGTGCGGCAAATCCGAACCTTTATCGTGCTGCGAGAAATCCTGACGGCCACCGAACTGCCGGTCTGAATGCAAGAGCGGCGCCGCGCGGGGCCCCGGAAAAGAATCGACCGGAAGTCACAGGAGCCTGCAGAGGAACTCCACGAACAGTTGCACGTTTTTTGGCAGCGTGCGCCCGACGAGCGTCTGCACCTCGATATGGCGCTCGCCGAGCCCGGGATCGCGGATCGGCACCGCGGCAATCTCGCCACGCGCGGCGCGATGCCGGATCGTGACCTCGGCCGCGATCGACACCGCGTCCGACGCCGCGACGAAATTGTGCAGCGACTCCGCATAATTGCTGACCATCACTGGTTCGAACACGAGACGCTGCTGGCTCGCGACGATGTCGAACAATTGCCTGATCGTCGTGTGCGTATCCGACAGCGCCAGCGGATACTCGCGCAGCTGCGCGAGGCTCACGCGCTCGAAACGCGCAAGCGGATGCGCGCGGCGCATCACCGCCACGACCGGTGCCGGGCTGCGATGCACGACCTTGATGTCGCCGTGCGTGGTCCGGCTGAAGGTCAGCCCGATGTCGACTTCCCCTTCGCGCACGCGCCGCATCACCTCCGCCGGAGCGCTGACCATGAGGTGAAAGTGAATGCCGGGATAGTCCGTCCGGAATGCCGCCATCGCCTGTGGCAGGAACTCGATCGCGCCGCCGTCCGACGACGCGATCCGGATCTTGCCGCGGCGCACGCCCTGCAACGCGTCGATGTCCTGCACGATCCGATCCGCCTCCAGCGCCAGCCGCGATGCATAGGCGGCGAGCAATTCGCCCGCCGCGGTCGCGACCATCCCGCGCGGCCGGCGCTCGAACAGCGGCGTGTCCAGCGCGCTCTCGAGTCCGGCGATCTGCCGGCTGATCGCCGACGCCGCCACGTTCAGCCGCACCGACGACTCGCTGATCGACCCGGTACGCACGACGTCGAGGAAGTAGCGCAACGCGGTTTCCTGCAGATGATGCTGTTTCATTCCCGATCCTTGCCGGCATGGCACTTTCGGCGTCGGCCGAACTCGTGCGACGACCACCTCGCTGCGCGCCACGTACCGGGGGCTCGAACCGCCGTTTTGCCGATTCGGCAACGCGAAGTTATTTATTCAATAATAGTCTCGGCAAAAATCTCCCGATAGTCTCGCTACCAGCATCCGATGTTCAACAGCGAAGTCCTGTTCCGGGGGGCGATTCATGAAGCTTCATGCTGGTCTGATCCGCAACGCAAGGCGTGCATTCGTATGCGTGTCCGCACTGCTCTGTGCCGCGCACGCGGTTGCGGGCAAAGCGAACGATACACTCGTGTATGCGTCGGATAGCGAAGTTGAAAATATTTCCGCGTATCACAACAATTTACGCGAAGGCGTGATTCTCGCTCACCTGATCTGGGACAACCTGATCTACGAGGATCCCACTACCGGCCAACTCAAGCCCGAGCTGGCCACGTCGTGGAAATGGGAATCGCCGACCTCGCTGCTGGTCGATTTGCGCCACGATGTGAAGTTTCAGAACGGCGATCCTTTCAGCGCCGCCGACGTCGCATTCACCTTCAACTACATGAGTTCGCCGAACTCGAAGGTCGTGACCCGGCAAAACGTCGACTGGATCAAGCGTGCCGAGAAGGTTGGCGATTATCAGGTGCGCATTGTGCTGAAGGCGCCCTTCCCCGCCGCGCTCGAATATCTGGCCGGCCCACTGCCGATCTACCCGGAAGCCTATTTCAACAGGGTCGGCCTGGAAGGCTTCAGCAAGGCGCCGATCGGCACCGGACCGTATCGCGTCACGTCGATCCAGCCCGGCGTCGGTGTGACACTCGCGAAGAATGCGGCCTATTTCAGCGGCAGTCCGCTCGGCCAGCCGAAGATCGGCACGCTGCGCTTCGTCGTAATCCCTGATCCGGAAACCCGTGCCGCGCAACTGATGACCGGCGCGGTCGACTGGATCTGGCGCGTGCCGGCCGATCAGGCCCAGTCGTTGAAGGCCATACCGAATCTGACGGTGGTCGGCGGCGAAACGATGCGCATTGGCTTCCTGACGATGGACGCCCAGGGAAGCTCGGCGCCGAACTCGCCGTTCAAGGACGTGCGCGTACGCGAAGCCGTCAACCACGCGGTCAACCGCGCCGCACTCGCGAAGGACCTCGTGCGCGGCGGCAGTCAGCCAATCCATGCGCCGTGCTTTCGCACACAGTTCGGCTGCGACGCGAGCGTCGCGGTCAAATATAACTACGATCCGGCGAAGGCGCGTGCGCTGTTGAAGGATGCCGGCTACCCGAATGGCTTCGAGACCGACTTGTATGCATATCGCGAGCGCGACTACGCGGAAGCCCTCATCGGCGACCTTCGCAAGGTCGGGATCGTCGCTCACCTGCACTACCTCCAATATGCGGCGCTGCGCACCGCGTATCGCGCCGGCAAGACACCGATGACCTTCCAGGCTTGGGGGTCGTATTCGGTCAACGACGCGTCCGCGTCGCTCGGCGCGTTCTTCAAGGGTGGCCCCGACGACTCCGCGAAGGATCCGGGCGTGATGAAGGACATCGGCATCGCGGACGCATCGAACGATCCGGCCGAGCGCAAGGCCCGCTACGCCACCGCGCTCAAGCGCATCAGCGAGCAGGCGTACTGGGCGCCGCTGTTCTCGTACTCGACGAATTACGCATTCACGTCGGACCTGAAATTCCAGCCTTGGCCCGACGAACTGCCGCGTTTCTCGCAGGCGAGCTGGAAATAACCGGGCCCCGCCCCTTCACGTCACGGAGCCCGTCATGCTCTCCTACGTCGCACGCCGCTTCGCGCTCGCGCTCGCGGTGGCCTTCACGGTGTCGCTCGTCAGCTTCGCGCTGCTGCACTTGTCCGGCGATCTGGCCACCTCGATCGCGGGGCCCGAGGCGTCCGCGCAGCAAGTCGCGGAAATCCGCGCGCAGTACGGGCTCAACCGACCGCTCCCGGCGCAATATCTCGACTGGTTGTGGCGGGCGGTTCACCTGGATTTCGGCCGCTCGTTCTTCTTTCAGGACACGGTGATGGACCTGATCGGACAACGCCTGCCGATCACGCTGAAGCTCGGCGCGGTGTCGCTCGCGCTGGCGGTGGCGATCGCGATTCCGCTGGGCGTGCTCGCGGCGATCTTCCGCGACACGTGGATCGATCGCCTGTCGCTGTTCGTCGCGGTCGTCGGGCAGGCGATGCCGAGCTTCTGGTTCGGCCTCGCGCTGATTCTCGTGTTCTCGATCTGGCTGCGCTGGCTGCCGGTCGCGGGCAACGCACAGTGGCAGAACTTCGTGCTGCCCGCGATCGCGCTCGGCTATTACGCGACGCCATCGATGATGCGCCTCACGCGCGCCGGGATGCTCGACGTGCTCGGCGCCGACTACATCCGCACCGCGCGCGCAAAAGGGCTCTCTCCCGCGCGCGTGATCTTCCGCCACGCGCTGCGCAACGCACTGATCCCGGTGGTCGCGCTCGCGGCCGTCGAGTTGGGCTTCATGCTCGGCGGCTCGGTCGTGATCGAATCGGTGTTCTCGCTGCAAGGCCTTGGTCAGCTCGCGTGGGACGCGATCGCGCGCAGCGACTTCCCGGTCGTGCAGGCAGTGGTGCTGCTGATCGCGATGTTCTATATCGGCCTCACCTTTCTCGCCGACGTCGCGAACGCCGCGCTCGATCCGCGCCTGCGCGCGGGCTAACCCGAGGACCCAACTGATGATGACAGGACACTCTCCGTCACGCAGTGACGCAACCGCTGTCAACCTGTGCATGCCGGCACCCGCATGGCATCGGGTGCTGCAGCGCATCGTCGGCCATCGCGGCCTCTCGATCGGCGCGGCGCTGCTCGGCGTGATCGTGCTCGCCGCGCTGCTGGCGCCGTGGCTGGCGCCGCACGATCCGTATGCGCAGGACCTCGGCAGCCGGCTGATTCCACCGGTCTGGCACACGAACGGCGATTGGCAGCACCCGCTCGGCACCGACAAGCTCGGGCGCGATTACCTGAGTCGACTACTGTACGGCGCGCGCGTGTCGCTGACGATCGGTGTCGCGGCCGCCGCGCTGTCCGGCCTGATCGGTACGACGCTCGGCGTACTCGCCGGCTACTTTGGCGGCCGCGTCGACAGCGTGATCAGCTACGTGCTCACGACGCGCCTCGCGATGCCGGTGATCCTGGTGGCGCTCGCGCTGTCGTCGCTGCTCGGCACGTCGCTGAGAACCGTGATCCTCCTGCTCGGTTTTCTGATCTGGGATCGCTTCGCGGTCGTATCGCGCTCGGTCACCCAGCAACTGCGCGACGCTGAATTCATCGCGGCTGCGAAGGCCGTCGGCGCGTCGACGCCGTACATCCTGCTGCGCGAGCTGCTGCCCAACATCGCGAACGCACTGATCGTCGTGCTGACACTCGAAATGGCCCACGCGATCCTGCTCGAGGCCGCGCTGTCGTTTCTCGGTCTCGGCGTGCCGCCGCCGCTTCCATCGTGGGGGCTGATGATCTCGGAGGGCAAGACGTACATGTTTTTCCAGCCGTGGGTCATCGTCATTCCGGGCGTCGCGCTCGCGGTGCTCGTGCTCGCGATCAATCTCGTCGGCGACGGCCTGCGCGATCTGAACGCCCCCGACGGCCGCCATCATGGAGGAAACGGGCGATGAGTGCGCTGCTCGAAGTGCAACAGCTACAGGTGGAACTGCCCACGCCGAACGGTCCGCTGCGCGCGGTGCGCGGTATCGACCTCGAGATCGCGCGCGGCGAGATGCTGTGCCTGGTCGGCGAATCCGGCTGCGGCAAGTCGATGACCTCGCTCGCGCTGATGGGACTGCTGCCGCGCCGCGCTCGCCGCACCGCGCAGCGGCTGCGGCTTGCCGGCGAGGATCTGGGCGCGCTTTCGGACCGCGACATGGCCAGGCTGCGCGGCAACCGGATCGCCATGATCTTCCAGGAGCCGATGACCTCGCTGAACCCGTCGCATACGCTCGGCAGCCAGCTCGTCGAGGCGCTGCGCCAACATCACCGGGTAACGGCCGGCGAGGCCCGCGACCGCGCTGTCTATCTGCTCGAACGGACCGGCATGACGCACGCCGCGCAACGGCTCGGCCAATATCCCCACCAGCTTTCCGGCGGCCTGCGGCAGCGCGTGATGATTGCGATGGCGCTGATGTGCGAGCCCGATCTGATCATCGCTGACGAGCCGACCACCGCGCTCGACGTGACGATCCAGGCGCAGATACTCATCATGCTGCGCGAATTGCAGCAAGAGTTCGGCACCGCCGTGCTGTTCATCACGCACGACCTCGGCGTCGTCGCGCGCATCGCCGACCGGGTCGCCGTGATGTACGCGGGGCAGATCGTCGAGACCGCGCCGGTCGGAACCTTGTTCGCGCGGCCGGCTCATCCGTATACGCGCGGACTGCTGAACTGCATTCCGGTGCGCGGCCGGCAGCAGCCGGGCACGCACCTGAGCGCGATCCCGGGCGTCGTGCCTTCGCTGCTCGGCGAGCTGGCGGGCTGCGCGTTTGCGAACCGCTGCGCACATGCATGCGATGCGTGCTCGCAAACGCCCCCTTACCTCGAAACCGGGGCCGGCCATCGAGTGCGCTGCCTGCTCGCCGCCGAGCCCGCGCCGATGCCGGCGGAGGTGCCGCAATGAACGACGAAATCGCCCTCGAACTCTGCTCGCTCGCGCGCACGTTCACGCTGCGGCGCGGCTGGTTCGGCCCGGCCACCGAGTTGCGTGCGGTCGACGACGTGTCGCTGCGGCTATATCGCGGTGAAACGCTCGGACTGGTCGGCGAATCGGGTTGCGGCAAGAGCACGCTCGCCAAGATGCTGCTCGGCCTGCTCGAGCCGACGGGCGGCAACGTGTTGATCGGCGGCAGGGAAATCGATCCGCGCGAACGGCGCGCGATGGCTCGCCGGATCCAGCCGATCTTCCAGGATCCGTACTCGTCATTGAACCCGCGCAAGACGGTCGAGCAAATCGTCGGCCTGCCGCTGAAGCTGCACGGCGAAGGCGATGCCGCCACGCAGCACGCCGAAGTCCGCAGGATGCTCGATCTCGTCGGGATGCCGGAGCGCACGCACGGCCAGTATCCAAGCCAGTTGTCCGGTGGCCAGCGGCAGCGCGTGGCGATTGCGCGCGCACTGATCCTGCGCCCGGACATCCTGATCTGCGACGAACCGACTTCCGCGCTGGACGTGTCGGTCCAGGCGCAGATCCTGAATCTACTGCTCGACCTGAAGGCGGAATTCGGGCTCAGCTATCTGTTCATCAGCCACGACCTCGGCGTCGTCGAGCATCTCGCGGACCGCGTCGCGGTGATGTATCGCGGACAAATCGTCGAGCTCTCAGATCGGGAGACGATTTTCGAACGCCCCGCTCACCCGTACACGCGCCGACTGTTGTCGTCGGCGCTCACGCCCGAGCCCGGCCTCGGGATTCCGAACTTTGCGCCCCTTCTTCCCACGAACTGACCGAGGATTTTCTTCATGAGCCGCGAGCAAGCCATTGCATACGCAACGGGGTATTTCGACGACGGCAGTTTCCGGCAAGTTTTGAGCGAACGCGTCGCGCACCGAACCGAAAGCCAGTCGAAAAACAGCCTGCCCGCGCTGCAGGCCTATCTTGACGAGAATCTGATTCCCGCATTCGAAGCGCTTGGTTTCACGTGCCGCTGCGTCGCCAACCCGGTGCCGGGATGCGGCCCGTTCCTGCTTGCCGAGCGAATCGAGGATCCGACCGCCCTCACGCTGCTCACGTATGGGCACGGCGACGTCGTCCACGGCTACGACGCCCAGTGGCAGGCCGGCCTCGCGCCGTGGCGACTGAGCGTCGATGGCGATCGCTGGTATGGCCGGGGGACTGCCGACAACAAGGGACAGCACACGATCAATCTTGCCGCGCTGGCGCAGGTGTTGCGCGCGCGTGGCGGCAAACTCGGCTACAACGTGAAGGCGATCATCGAGATGGGCGAGGAAGCTGGATCGCCGGGCTTGGCCCGGATGTGCGAAATCAATCGCGATGCGTTACGCGCCGACCTGTTCATCGCGTCCGACGGGCCGCGCGTCAGCGCCGCGCGCCCGACGCTCTTCATGGGTTCGCGCGGCAGCGCGAACTTCACGCTGTCGGTGGAATTGCGCGACGGAGCACATCACTCCGGCAACTGGGGCGGGCTGCTGCGCAGTCCCGGGATCCGACTCGCGAACGCGCTGGCGTCGATCGTCGACGCGCGTGGGCAGATTCGTGTCGACGGCCTGCGTCCACCGCCGATTCCGCCGAGCGTGCGCGCCGCACTCGCGTCGCTGTCCGTCGGCGGCGGTTCAAACGATCCGACCATCGACCCCGACTGGGGCGAGGAAAGCCTCACGCCGGTCGAGCGGGTATTCGGCTGGAACAGCTTCGAGGTATTGGCGTTCAAGACCGGCAACCCGGAAAGTCCAGCCAACGCGATCCCCGGACACGCATACGCGCATTGCCAGTTGCGTTTCGTGGTCGGCAGCGATGCCGCCCATTTTCTCGCTCACTTGCGCGCCCATCTGGATGCGAACGGCTTTACCGACGTGCAGGTGTCACCGTACACGAGCTTCATGGCGGCGACGCGCCTCGATCCGGACGACCCGTGGGTCGAATGGGGCGTGCGCTCGATCGCCGCGACGCTCGGCGTGGCGCCTGCGCTACTGCCGAATCTCGGCGGCTCGCTGCCCAACGACGTGTTCGCCGACATTCTGGGCCTGCCGACGCTGTGGGTGCCGCACTCGTACCCGGCCTGTTCGCAGCACGCGCCGAACGAACATCTGCTCGGCAGCGTCGCCCGCGAGGGCCTGCAAATCATGGCGGGACTGTTCTGGGATCTCGGCGAAGCAGGCCAGCGGCGGCCGCTCACGAATACCGCGTCGCAAGCGGCCGAAACGACGCGCAAGGATTCCGTGTATCGATAAGCTGAAAAAACGGAACGGTGACGTGGGCGATGAGACGGGGATGCCCCCCGGCCGGTTCACGAATGGCGCGGCGGGTCCTTGCCGGAACGCGCCGATTGTGAGGGCGGGCGACGCCAGGCCGGCCGGCCGCCCTTCCCGCCCTTCCCGCCCTTCGATCCCTCGATCCCGATCCAGTCAGAACTTGTGCCGGATCCCCGCATGCACCATCAACTGCTTCGACGTCGACGACAAATCGGCCGCCCCCGGGATCACCGCCTGATCGAGCGACGAGCCGGTCGCGTCGCCGGCAACCCGCTGGTACGCGCCCATCAGATAGACGTCGGTGCGCTTCGACAGGTTGTAGTCGGCCATCAGCCCGATCGAATGGATCTTCGGTTTCGCGCTGCCGGTGGTCGCTTCGTAACGCACGGTCGTATACACATACTGCGCGCCCACGAAGAACGCCGGCGTGAACTGGTATTTACCGTTCACTTCAAAGTTCTGGTACTTGATCGCCGTGACCGTGCCGCCCGCGAGCGGCCCGGTGACGGGTTCGATCGTCTCGTCGCCGAACAGGTAGCCGACGTTCGCGGTCGGCCGCGTGACGTTGCTGTTGGTATACGCGAACCCGACCGTCGCGGGCCCTGCCGTGTAATTGACGCCCGCCCCGAAAATCCGCAGCCGCGCCGACGCGAAGTTCGCATCCGCGCCGACCGACCCCGAACCCGCGATCGCGCCGCCGGCCGTCGCGCCCGGGTTGTCCGCATTCAGGAACGCCGCGCCGACGAGCAGGCCGCCCTGCTCGTACTGCGCACCGACGCTCCACTGCCGGTTGTTTGCGAACCCGGTGTCGTTGCTGAAGCTGTACGTGCCGCCGAACGAGAAGCCGGCAAAATCCGGGCTCGCATACTTGACCGTGTTGTTCACGCGGAAAGTGTTGCCGGTGTTGTCGTTGTCGAGCGGATGCGAGAACGGATAGGTGCCCCAGCTGCCGTTCGCGGTCGTCGGCGCGAGATAGTCGACGACCGAGTCGTATTGCCGGCCGAGCGTGAGCGTGCCGAAGCGCGTGCTGCCGAGCCCGACGTAAGCCTGCCGCCCGAACATGCGGCCGCCCTGTGCGAGCGTGCCGCTGTTCACGTTGAAGCCGCTCTCGATCTGGAACAGCGCGCTGTAGCCGCCGCCGAGATCCTCGGTGCCCTTCAGCCCCCAGCGGCTGCCCTGCGCGAAGCCGCTCGCCATCTGCCAATCACTGTGGCCGCCGACGTTGTTCGTATAGTCGATGCCCGCATCGATCAACCCATACAACGTGACGCTGCTTTGCGCAAACGCCGGTGCCGCGCACAGTGCCGGCATCGCGACGAAAAACAATCTCCAGTTCATTCGTTTTCCTTATTGATTTGATGATTCCCACTCGCTCGCTACGCTGCGGTTCCGCTTACTTCGTGCCGTAGATGTCGAAGTCGAAGTACTTGCGATTGATCCGCTGATACGTGCCGTTCGCGAGGATCGTCGCCAGCGCGCGGTTGAACGCGTCGCGCAGCTCGGTGTCCTGCTTGCGCAGCCCAAGGCCGTCGCCCTGCCCGAAGTACTTCGCGTCGTCGATCGCCGCGCCGACGAACATGAAGTCCTTGCCCTGCGGCTTCTTCAGGAAGCCGTCGCTCGCCGCGATCGACGCCTGGAACGCCGCGTCGAGCCGCCCGGTCACGAGATCGGCATAGACCTGGTCCTGGTTCTGGTACGACTCGATCTGCACGCCGGCCGGCTGCCAGTTCGCGATCGCATAGTCGGCCTGCGCGGAACCCTGCTCGACGCCGACCCGCTTGCCCTTCAGCGACGCGGCCGTCGGCAGCAGCGGCGAACCCTTGCGCGCGACCAGCCGCGCCGGCGCGTTCGAGATCCGGTTCGTGAACGCGATCTGCTGCATCCGCTTCGGCGTGATCGTCATCGACGACGCGATCACGTCGAACTTGCGCGCGAGCAACCCCGGAATCATCCCGTCGAAACTCGACTCGACCCACACGCAGCGCGCATGCAGCTCCGCGCACAACGCGTTCGTGATGTCGATCCCGAAGCCGGTCAGCGTGCCGTCGGGCTGCTTGTATTCGAGCGGCGGATAGGTGGGATCGACCGCGAGGCGGATCTCCTTGCCGGTCCAGTCGCCGGCATGCGCGGCGCCTGCCACCGTCGTTGCCGTCAGCGCCACCGCGAGCGCCGCCATCCATTGTTTCATTGCCAGTCTCCTTGTTGCCGTCGTTGAAGGTGAATCGAATCGGTCCGGCCGCATCACGCGAGGTAGCGCTCGGCGAGCGCGATCCAGTAGCTCGCGCCCGTCGCGAGGCACGCATCGTTGAAATCGTAGCCGGGGTTGTGCAGGCCGCAGCCGGCCGCGCCGTCGCCGTTGCCGATCGACAGGTAGCTGCCCGGGCACGCGTCGAGCATGAACGCGAAATCCTCGCTCGCCGCGATCGGCCGCAGATGCGGAATCAGCGCGTCATCACCGCCCCATTCGCGCGCGACATCGCGGGCAAACGCGGTTTGCGCCGCATGATTGACTAGCACGGGATAGCCGCGGCGATAGTCGATCTCGGCCGTCGCGCCATAGCTGTCGGCCTGGCCGTGCACGATCGCGCGAATGCGCCGTTCGAGCAGCGCGCGCACGTCCGGTGACAGCGCCCGCACGCTCAGCTCGAGATCCGCATGCGGCGGAATCACGTTCGATGCGGTGCCCGCGTGGATCGAGCCGGTCGTGACGATCGCCAGTTCCTGCGGATTCACGTTGCGCGACACGACCGTCTGCAGCGCCATCACGATCGACGCGCAGACGACCACCGGATCGATCGTCGTGTGCGGCGCCGCGCCGTGGCCGCCGCGCCCGGTCACGCGCACGCGCACCTCGTCGGCCGACGCCATCGCCGGGCCGTCGCAGAAGCCGAGCACGCCGGCCGGCAGGCCCGGCACGTTATGCATCGCGAACACGGCGTCGCACGGGAACTGCGTAAACAGCCCGTCGTCGAGCATCCGCTTCGCACCGCCGAGCCCTTCCTCCGCCGGCTGGAAAATCAGGTTCAGCGTGCCGCTGAAGCGCCCGCGCTGCGCGATGCAACGGGCGGCCGCGAGCAGCATCGCCGTATGGCCGTCGTGGCCGCACGCGTGCATCACGCCGTCGTGCCGGCTCGCATGCGGCAGCCCGGTCGTCTCGCGGATTGGCAGCGCATCCATGTCGGCGCGCAGCCCGAGCCGCTTCCCGGCGCCGCGCGTGAGCGTGCCGACCACGCCGGTGCAGCCGAGGCCGCGCGTGACCCGATAACCCCATGTTGTCAGGCAATCGGCGACGAGCCCGCTCGTCGCGTGTTCCTCGAAACCGAGTTCCGGATGGGCGTGCAGCCGGTGGCGCAGCGCGATCATCTCCGTCTCGATGGCCGCCATTTCAGGCGGAATGCGTGCTCGATCCAACCCCGTTACTCCTCTCAAGGTGCCGCGTGGCGACTGCCGGAATGGCAGGTCG
This sequence comes from Burkholderia sp. BCC1993, assembly GCF_905339865.1. Lineage (NCBI taxonomy): Bacteria > Pseudomonadati > Pseudomonadota > Betaproteobacteria > Burkholderiales > Burkholderiaceae > Burkholderia > Burkholderia sp. BCC1993. The sequence goes on from NZ_CAJPGZ010000016.1 coordinate 133,404, forward strand.
TGGGCGAGATCGTAGGCAGCGAAAAAGTCGGCGAACAGTCGCAGTTTCGTTATGATGACAACCTTTCGTTGTCGGCTATCACACCCTCTCGCACCCTTTCGCACCATGAGCACGATCAAGCTACATCAGTTGCAGGCGCTCGTCGCGAGCGCGGAGGCCGGGAGCATCCGCGGCGCGGCGCGCACGCTCGGGCTGTCGCAGGCGGCCGTCACGCGTGCGTTGCGCGAGCTGGAGGCCAGCGAGCGCCTGCCGCTGCTGGTGCGCGCGCCGGAAGGCATCGGCTTCACCGAATACGGGAAGACCCTGCTCACGCACGCGAAGCTCGTGCTCAAGCAGCTCGAGCATGCGCAGAGCGATCTCGAACGGATGCGCGGGCGTGTCGAGGGGCGGCTGAGCGTCGGCGTCACGCCGTGGCTGACGATGACCTTCCTCGCGGAAACCGTGCTGCAGTTTCGCGAGCGGATGCCCGACGTGCGCCTCGAACTGTACGAAGCGCTGATGGCCGTCGCGCAACCGCTGCTGCGCGACGGCAGCATGGATTTCGCGCTCGGCCACGTGCAGGCCGGCAGCGGCGCGCAGGAGTTCGCATTCGAGCCGCTGCTGCGCTACGAGACGTCGGTGATGGTGCGCGCCGGGCATCCGCACGAACGCGCGAAATCGGTGCACGACCTGCTCGATTGCGACTGGGTGCTGAATTCGTCGGCCGACGGCCAGGCCGCGCTCGTCGACTACCTGTTCACGCGGCACGGCGCGCAGATCGACGAACGGCGCATCGTGCGCGCGCAGTCGGTCGCGATGCTGCAGACGATGCTCGAGCAGGCCGGCATGTGCACGTGGTGCCCGACGATCCTCGCGGCGGTGCCGCCGTTCGGCGAGCGGATGCGCGTGCTGTCGCTGAAGGAGACCTTCGAGCCGAGCGAACTCGGCGTCGTCACGCGCCGCAGCAGCACGCTGAGCGACGCCGCGCGCTGCTTCATCGACTGCCTGCTGCAGGTGATCCGGCGGCATGCGCGCTCGGCGCGCAAGGACGATCTCGCGCTGTTCCGCACGCTTTCGCTGTTGATCTGACGCCGATTGCGCACCTGCATCGGGAACCCAGCCGGCGCCGCCGGCCCTGCGGCATCCGGGCACGACCGGGTATACCTCCGGCACCGCATGTTCTATACTGCCCCCCAGTATCAGGAAACCACGATCCCATGCCGCATTCCCCCGAAGAAAAGAAACGCGTCCTGACCCGCGTGCGCCGTGTTCGCGGGCAGCTGAATGCGCTCGAGCAGGCGCTCGAGGAAGGCGCCGACTGTGGTCCGGTACTGCAGCAGCTGGCGGCGATCCGCGGCGCGATCAACGGCGTGATGGCCGGCGTGCTCGAAAGCCATCTGCGCGAGGAATTTACCCAGCTCGCGGATGCCCCGCGGCCTGCTTCCGAATCGATCGACGATATCGTGACCCTCGTCCGGTCCTACCTGCGCTGACCGGTGCAGGATCGTCGACGCCCCGCTCCATTCGATGATTTTTTCAACAGGATTGTCATGAAATCACGTGCCGCAGTTGCGTTTGAAGCGGGTAAGCCGCTCCAGATCGTCGAAATCGACGTCGAACCGCCCCGCAAGGGCGAAGTGCTCGTCAAGATCACCCATACCGGTGTCTGTCACACCGACGCCTTCACGCTGTCGGGCGATGATCCCGAAGGCCTCTTCCCCGCCGTGCTGGGTCATGAAGGCGCCGGCATCGTGGTGGAAGTCGGCGAAGGCGTGACGAGCGTCAAACCCGGCGACCACGTCATTCCGCTCTACACCGCCGAATGCGGCGAGTGCCTGTTCTGCAAGAGCGGCAAGACCAACCTGTGCGTGTCGGTGCGCGCCACCCAGGGCAAGGGCGTGATGCCCGACGGCACCACGCGGTTCAGCTACAACGGCCAGCCGATCTATCACTACATGGGCTGCTCGACGTTCAGCGAATACACCGTCGTCGCCGAAGTGTCGCTCGCGAAGATCAACCCGGACGCGAACCCCGAGCAGGTCTGCCTGCTGGGCTGCGGCGTCACGACGGGCCTCGGCGCGGTGAAGAACACGGCCAAGGTGCAGGAAGGCGACACCGTGGCCGTGTTCGGCCTCGGCGGCATCGGCCTCGCGGTGATCCAGGGCGCCAAGCTCGCGAAGGCCGGCCGCATCATCGCGATCGACACCAACCCCGGCAAGTTCGACCTCGCGCGCGTGTTCGGCGCCACCGACTGCGTGAACCCGAAGGATCACGAAAAGCCCATCCAGCAGGTAATCGTCGAAATGACCGGCTGGGGCGTCGACCACAGCTTCGAGTGCATCGGCAACGTCAACGTGATGCGCGCCGCGCTCGAATGCGCGCACCGCGGCTGGGGCCAGTCGGTGGTCATCGGCGTCGCCGGCGCCGGCCAGGAAATCTCGACGCGCCCGTTCCAGCTTGTCACCGGTCGCCGCTGGCTGGGCACCGCATTCGGCGGCGTCAAGGGCCGCTCCGAACTGCCGGGCATGGTCGAGGAAGCGATGGCCGGCACGATCCAGCTGGCACCGTTCGTCACGCACACGAAGCCGCTCACCGGCATCAACGAAGCGTTCGACCTGATGCACGAAGGCAAGTCCATCCGGACCGTCGTGCATTTCTGAACCACGCGCGAGGAGGCCGGTTGCCGCAACCGGCCCGTTGCGCGAGGGCGCCGGCAAGCCGCGACGCTTGGCCGGCACGACGCATGCTCCGAACCCCATCCTCTGTCCAGCCGGTGACGATCACCGTTGCGTGATCCGTCGCCCGGCGCGCGACTCGGCTTCGACCTCGAGCCGGTGTCGCGGCTGCCCCGTCAGCACCGCACGCGCCGCATCCGGAGCGTGGCCGACGGCGATTCCCCGAACGCGCGCTTGTACTCGATCGCGAACCGTCCGAGGTGCGCGAAGCCCCATTTCAGCGCGATGTCCGTCACCGACGCGAGCCCCGGTGTCGCATCGTCGAGCAGTTCGTCGCGCACATGTTGCATCCGCAACTGGCGCACGAATGCCATCGGCGTGATGCCGTGACGATTGCGGAACCGGCGAACAGCGTGCTCGGGCTGACGCCTGCGAGTTCGGCGAGCCGTTCGATCGTCAGTTTCTCGCCGCAGGATCACCTGCTGTTCAACGCGTACTTCGCGGTGCATGCGCGCAACCGGCCGCAGGGTTCGCGGATGGTGTTGAGGTACGTGCATCATTTTCAGTGACGCGCAAAACCCGGCCGGCCTTGCCGGCCGATATCGTATGACGAATGCATCGCGCACCTTCGGTGCCCGGATGCGTGTCCTATAGTTTCGGGGATGGCAAGGAGACCACTGAAACACAACAAGGAAGGGAACACGCGATGGCGACCTCTGCTCCTCCCCGGCTTTTCCCGCGCGCCGCGAAGCGACTGCTGCGTCACCTGGCGGCGGTCGCACCGGCGCTGGCCGTCGGCATCGCCGTTTCCGCCTGCGGCGGCGACAGCTCGCTGAACAGCGACGAGCCTGCCTACGCCACCCAGGCGCGCCCGCAGATCAATGCGCTGCTCGCGAGCACGATGACGCCCGGCGCGGTCGTCTACGTGCAGTCGCCGCAAGGCAACTGGCTCGCGTCGTTCGGCACGGCCGTGCGCGGCGCGAACTCGCCGATCCCGACGAACGCGCACTTTCGCATCGGCAGCGTGACGAAGACGTGGACGGGCACCGTGATCCTGCAACTCGTGCAGGAAGGCAGCCTGCGCCTGACCGATCATGTCAGCCAGTACGTCGCGAACGTGCCGAACGGCGACACGATCACGATCGAGCAGTTGCTGACGATGCGCAGCGGTCTCTACAACTACTCGACCAGCCTTGCGTTCAACCACTCGCTCGACGCGCAGCCGGACAAGGTGTGGACCATCGACGAACTGTTGGGCATCGCGGAGAACCAGCCCGTCTATTTCGCGCCGGGCGCGGATTTTCGCTACTCGAACACCAATACGGTGCTGCTCGGCCTGATCATCGAGCAGCGCACCGGCATGAGCGCCGCCGATGCGATCCGGACGCGGCTGTTCGCGCCGCTCGGGCTGACCGGGACCTCGCTGCCGCCGCAGAACAACACGGCGCTGCCCGCGCCGGCGCCGCGCGGTTATCAATGGGGCACCAACGTGGAGACGATCGACGGCGACGCGCTGTCTCCCGCGCGCCAGGCCGCCGCGAAGAACGGCACGCTGCAGCCAACCGACGTGACGACGGTCAATACGTCGTGGGCATGGACGGCCGGCTCCGGCATCTCGACCGCGGCCGAACTGGGTGCGTACGTGCAGCGGATGGTCGGCGGTGGCTACCTGAATGCGGACCTGCAGGCGCAACGCCTCGCGAGCTGCACGCCGATCGATCCGTCGAATCCGGCGTCGGCGAGCTACTGCATGGGGCTCGCGAAGTTCGGCACGTTCTACGGGCACACCGGGGAAATACCGGGTTTCAATACGTTCGCGGGCTACGATCCGGTCACGAAGACGACGATCGTCACGTGGGCGAACACGGCGTCCGGCCCGGACGGACGCGCACCGGCCAACGAGATCGCACGGATCATCATGGCCGAACTCAGCAAGGCAGCGGACGTGCCGAGCGAGGGGCGGCCTTGAGGGTCAGCCGTAGGGGGCCACCCGCGCGGGCAGTGGACTACGGCTGCGTCCAGGGTCGACCATGGGTCCGGGTTGCGTTGACACCGCTATGATCGACCTGTCTCGCGGCGCCGCCCGGGGGAGAAGGAGCCTCCCATGAAGACGGTGACCGTGCCGGCCGGCGATGCCGGGCCGGCACGCACATCCGATTCGCGCGGCACCCCCGCCGCCGCTTACTGCCCGATGCTGGTGAAGGTCGGCAGCAGCACGCGATACACGTGAATCATCGCCGGCCCAAGCAACACGCACATCAGTGCCGGGAAGATGCAGAAGATCAGCGGGAACAACAGCTTCAACGCAATCTTCGCAGCCCGCTCCTCGGCGCGCATCCGCCGCCGCGTGCGCAGCATGTCCGAGAGCACGCGCAGCGATTCCGCGATGCTCGTGCCGAAGCGATCGGCCTGGATCAGCATCGCGCAGAACGATTCGATATCCTCGACGCCGGTCCGCAGCGCCAGATTGCGCAGCGCGGTATCCTTCGTGAACCCGGAACGCATCTCGAGCAGCAGCAAGTCGAGTTCGCCCGCGACCACTTCGCTGCGAAAGCGCAGCTCCTCGCTCACCCTCATCAGCGCCGCATCGAGTCCGAGCCCTGCTTCGACGCATACGGTCAACAAGTCGAGCGCATCCGGGAAGTCCTCGAAGATCACCTGCTGACGCTTCGCGATCCGGCGCCGGAGGATCACGTTCGGCACGTAGTAGCCGATCCCGGCGAGCGCCACGAGGATGAACGACAGCAGCATGCGTTGACCCGCGAGGCGGGTCGTGGCGAGCGCCAGCAGCGCAGCGCCCGGCAGCGCCAGCGCGAGTACCGTCTTCGCCGCGAAGTAAAGCGCGCCCGCGTTCGCATCGCGCCAGCCGGCATTCATCAGCCGGATCCGCAGCGGCGAGTTCTCCCAGCCCTCCTGCGGTAGCGACAGCCGGGAAATCGGTTTCGACAGCTCGACGAGTTTCGCGACCCAGTGCGATGTTTGCCCGCCGCCGTCGTTCGCACCGGTGCCGATGCCCACGCTTGCTCCGCTCGCCTGCTGGATCCGGCGCTCCATGTTGCGCGGCGCAAACAGCAGCATCGCGACCAGCACGCCGCCGGCGACGAAAAGGAACAAGCCGGCCAGCATCACGGTATGTACTACGCTCAGGTTTTGCATGACAGCCTCGATTCGGTTCGTGAAGCCCGGGACACGCGTCAGACGCGAATGCGGATGATGCGGCGAATCCACAGCAGGCCGAACGCCATCGACCCGAGCATCACGCCAACCATCTTGATGCCGGCCGGATCCTGCCATAGCACCGACAGGAACTCCCGGTTCAACACCGCCATCATGCCCGCGGTACCGAACGGCAACAGGCCGAGGATCCAGGCCGACAGCCGCCCTTCCGCGGACAGCACGCGGACCTTGTCGAACAGCTTGAAGCGTTCGCGCACCAGCGATGCGATGCTGTCGAGCAGTTCGGCCAGGTTGCCGCCGGTCTCGCGCTGGATCAGCACCGCGATCACGAAGTAGCGCAGGTCGTGGGCCGGCACGCGCGTGGCGAGGTTCACCAGCGCATCGTGCAGCGATACGCCGTAGTTGATCTCGTCGAACGTGATCCGGAATTCACCGCCCATCGGATCGGGAAACTCCTCGCCGACCATCCCGAGCGCGCTCGTAAACGAGTGGCCGGAGCGTAGCGCGCGCGCGATCATGTCGCAGACATCCGGCAGCTGGCGCTCGAGCTTGAGCATCCGCCGGTTGCGATGCCGCATCACGTACATTGCCGGTATGCATGCGGTCAGCAGCGCAATCGGCACCACGATGATCAGCGGCAACGCGGTCAGGGCCAGGGCCAGTATCGTCGCCACCGGGAATACGGCGCAGAGCGTGACCAGTTTCGCGACCGTCCAGTCGAGCCCGGACTGCTGCAGCAGGAGGTCCAGCGACTGCACGCGCGGCATGCGCAACAACAGCCGGTCGAACGGTTTCGACTCGTCGAGCATCCGCTTCTTGAGAATCGACAGCCGCTCCTGCTGCACGCCGCCGCCGGCCGACATCGCGCGCAGGCGCGACTCGATCCGGCGCGCCGCGGCACCGTGGCGCGTGTTCCACCATTGATAGACGCCCTCGATCGCGAGCACGACCGCGACGAAGGTGAGAATCACAAAACCGTAAAAGATCGAGTCCATGAGGCCTCCCCGGAATCAGACGAGCGCGCGTCGTCACTTCGTCTCGTAACGCTGCGCCGGGTCGTACAGCGAATCCGGCAGGTTGATGCCGAACGCCTGCAGCCGCTCGGCGAACTTCGGCCGCACGCCGGTCGCGCAGAAGTGTCCGCGCACCGTGCCGTCGCGATCCATGCCGGTGCGCTTGAACGTGAAGATCTCCTGCATGTTGATGATGTCGCCCTCCATCCCGGTCAGCTCCTGGATGCTGACGATCTTCCGCTTGCCGTCGGTGAGCCGCGTGGCCTGAACCACCACCGAGATCGCCGACGCGATCTGCTGGCGCATCGTCTTCGGCGGCAGCGTCAGGCCGCCGACGCTGATCATGTTCTCGAGCCGGGTGAGTGCATCGCGCGGCGTGTTGGCGTGGATCGTCGCGAGCGAGCCTTCGTGGCCGGTGTTCATCGCATTGAGCATGTCGAGCGCTTCCGCGCCGCGCACTTCGCCGAGAATGATCCGGTCCGGCCGCATCCGCAGCGCGTTGCGCACGAGCGTGCGTTGCGTGATCTCGCCCTTGCCCTCGATGTTCGGCGGCCGCGTTTCGAGCCGCAGCACGTGCGGCTGCTGCAGTTGCAGCTCGGCCGCATCCTCGATCGTCACGATCCGTTCGAATCGCGGAATGAAGCCCGACAGGATGTTGAGCAGCGTCGTCTTGCCGCTGCCGGTGCCGCCCGACACGAGCACGTTCACTTTCGCCTGGGCCAGCGCATCGAGCAGTTCCGCCATCGGCGGCGTGAGGCTCTGGTAACTCACGAGGTCGTCCATCTTCAGCGGGTTGACCGCGAAGCGCCGGATCGACATCAGCGGCCCGTCGATCGCCGACGGCGGAATGATCGCGTTCACGCGCGAACCGTCCGGCAGACGCGCATCGACCATCGGGGTCGATTCGTCGATGCGGCGTCCGACCCGCGACACGATCTTCTCGATCACCTTCATCAGGTGCGCGTCGTCGTAGAAGGTCACGTCGGTCAGCTCGAGCTGGCCGGCTCGCTCGACGTAGACCTGCCGGTACGTATTCACGAGGATGTCGGAAATGCCGGGGTCGCGCAGCAGCGCCTCGAGCGGGCCGAAACCAAACATCTCGTCGTACACGTCGATCGCGAGCTGGCGCCGCTCGATGTCGTTCGCGGGCAGGCGCTCCTCGTCGAGGATGCGCGAGATCAGCGCCGAGATCTCCTGCCGGACCTGTTCCTGCGGCAGGCGCGACAGACGCTCCAGCTCGACGCGTTCGAGCACTGCCATGTGAATTTCGCGGCGCATCTTCTGGTAGGCGTTGCGTACCGACGAATGCGGCGCACCTGCCGGTTCGGTGCCCGCCGCCTGCGGCTGCGTCCGGTACAAGGACATCTGTTCGCGCAATGACATGATGGTTTCCCCGAAAGATTCACATGGACTTGAGCTTCGGCGTGGCCTTGCGGCCGAACAGCCGGGACATCAACGGTTCGCTGCTGGACGTGCCGTGCCTGGTGCGCACGTCCCCTTCGACGATCTGCTTCGCACAGGCCTGCAACGCACGCGTGACCGCCGCGCCGCGTGCGACGCGCGAGGCCGGATGCCCCTGGTCGAGTGCTTCGCGCACGGTGTCGGCGTCGTCGGGTATCGTGCTGCTGGCGTGCAGGCCGAGCACTTCCTCGAGCGCGGCGCGAGACCGCTCGCTCGCGCGCGTCATCCGGTTCACCACCAGCCGCAACTGGTCCGTCGGATAGCCCAGCGACACGAGAATCTCCAGCAGCCGGCGGCCCGCGCGCACGTGTGGCATCGCGGGCTGCAGAACGAGCTGGATCTGGTCGCTGCGATCCAGCGCGATCATCGACAGCGGATTGATGCTGACGCCGATGTCGAAGATCACGAAGTCGTAACGCGGCGCCGCGACGCCGAGGATCCATTCGAGCGCATCCTCGCGCATCTCCGCGGCCTTGACCGGGTCGCCCGCGCCGGCGAGCACGTGAAACGTCGACGTCACGTGCGCGACGCTCGCGTCGAGAAACGCGCCGTCGAGCCGTTCGATCTGCGCGCACAGCTGCGGCAGCGTCGACGGCGGCGTCTCGTCGCTGACGAGGAACGCGGCATCCGCGAACTGCTGGTTCAGATCGACCAGCAGCACGCGGCGCTTGTGGCCTTCGGCGATTTCGTACGCGACGTTGCTCGCGGCGAAGCTCGTGCCCGCGCCGCCCTTGCACGACATGAACGACACGAAGCGCGTATCGTCGCTGTCGCGCCGCGTGCTTTGCGCGGCCGCGCGTTCGAGCGCGCGGGCGAGCGCCGCGGGGTCGATCGGCCACTGCAGCACGTCGCGCGCGCCGGCGCGCATCGCGTCCAGCAGCACGTGCGGCGCCGCATCCGCGGTCACCAGGATGCCGGTCAGGCCCGGGTGCAGCCGGCAGATCCGCTCGATCGCCGACAGCTCGGCCGCGTCGGACGTCGCGCCGTCGATCAACAGGATGTCGAACGAATCGAGCCCGTCGGTTCGATGCTCGATCTGGGACGGCCGTCCGTGCGCGCGCGTCACGCGATAGTGTCCGCTCTCGGTGACCAGGCGCGCGATCTGCGTGAGCCGGGCGGTATCGTCGGCAGCTACGAGGATATTGATCATGACTGTGCCTCGTCGGTTCGATTATTGACAGGCGGTGCCGCCCGTCGACGAATTCAGGCTTTCCCGCGACAGCGTCGTGGTGAACGACGGCATCGTGATCGCGACGTTCGCGATCGGAATCATCGTCCTGACCGTCACGTTGGTGATGCTGACCGTCACGAACGAACAGGAGCTCACGTCGCAGCCCGACGGCGTGTAGCTCACCGACACGTTCGCGTTCGACAGCATCGGCATCAGCGACTTCACGCGCTTCACGACGCCGGCGGCGTTCACGTCGCAGACGATCGCCGTGCGTGCGCCGAGCCGGATCGCCTCGGTCGCGGTGTTCCAGTAGAACAGCACGCGCCCGAATTCGAAGACGCCGATCAGCAGCATGATCAGGATCGATGCGATCAGCGCGAACTCGACGATCGTCGCGCCGCGTTGGGCGCGCCGGCGCAACAGCGGAAAGGGACGCGCGTTCATGACACTTGCCTCATCACGGTGACGATGTTGCCGAAGGTGATCGAGGACAGCCCCGGGTAGGCCGGAATCGGCTGGTACTGGTAGCCCTTCACCTTCACCTCGACGACGTTGATGCTGCCGGTCGCCGTGCCGCTTGCCGCATTGTTGGTCGAGTCGTACGTCGGCAGGTTCGCGAACTGCGGCGGGTCGGATGCATCGGCGCAATCGGTCGAATGCGCGGCGTCGCAGACGATCACCATCGACGTCGTGAGCCCCGGCACCAGCTCGGTGCCGGCGGAGCCGCACGTGGTGCTGCCGTACACGACGAGGCACTGCGCCTCCGCGAGCGGATACGCGCTGTCGGTCGGCAGAAAGACCGACAGGTAGCGCGCCGCGTTGCGCGTCGCCTTGGTGAGGGTCTCGTACTGATAGATCGCGCGGCCGAACTCGGCCACGCCGGTCGCGAGCACGATCATCGGCATCAGTACGAGCGCGAATTCGACCGCGGCGACACCGCGCATGCGTGACCGGCGAATCGGGAGCCTTTTCATGATCGCGTCTCCACTATTGAACGAGCATCGGAACCTTGATGCCGGCCGAACTTCCGGTACCCGGCAAGCCGTGCGTCGCGCAGGGCGTCGTGCCGGATGCCGTCGTGCCGAGGTATTCGAGGTGCGCCGTCACCCCGCCGGCGCCCGGGCTGAACGGCAGCGGATCGAGCATCAGCACGCAGTCCCACTGCGTGACGTGAAGCTTGCTGCTGCTGCCCGACAACGTCGAGCAGTCGCCTTCCGGTGCGAGCGCGAGCCGGCGGTCGCCGCCGAACGTCTGGTAGTTGCTTGCCGTTGCCGTCCCGTTGGTCGCGATGCCGCTGCCGGTGGGCGCTGCGCCGTCGCCCTGGTAGGACTTGAAGCTGGCGCGGTCGAGCACGAACTGCGTGTATGCGTCGCCGACGATGCCCGCGGTTCCCGGCGGCCCGTAGTTGGGGCCGACGTACGCGTAGCCGGTAAAGTCCGGCTGGCCGCTCGAGCCGTTGGCGCCGTTCGTGTAGATGCCGAAGCGGGTGTTCCAGGCACGCAGCGACGCGGACTTCAGGCCCGTCGACCCGAGGTCGGGCGGCGACGTGATGTTGCAGCTATTGCCGGACAGTTCGCTGGCGATGGTCGTCTCGTTCGTCGAACCGTCGAGCGCCGCCCAGCCGAAGTTGCCGGGCCCGTAAGTCGACGACGAGCCGGACGGCGACGCAATCCAGTCGCCGACCTTGTACGGCGCGGCGGCAGACGCACGACACACGAACACCGGAATCGCGCAGGCCGTCTGCCCGGCGCCGACCGTCGCGATCGCGCTCGCCGCGACCTGGGCCGCATTCGCGACCTGCACGCCGGGAATCGTGTTGAGCACCTCGATGAACCAGTGCGCGATGTTGCTCAACTGCGCGGTGCACTTCACGTACTTGATGTTCGCCGGCGTGGCGACCGCCGTCTTGGTCAGGAACGGATTGGTCAGCGAATCGCTGAACGTGACGTTCGAATCCGTCTGCATCTGCACCGCGTTCTGCTGAAAGAACGCGTAATTCGAGTGGCCGGCGGCGATGCCGTCCGCTTCCGAGACCTGCAGGCTGATGGCCGACGTAAGGTCGCGCGCAGCGGACAGCGCGCATGCGTCGGCGCTGTTCTGCAGTTCGCTGCGCGTGACGTACAGCTTGCCGAGGTCCAGCGCGAGACCGACGAACCCGATCATCACCGCCAGTGCGAGACCGACGATGATCGCGACGGCGCCTCGCTGGCGATGCATACCGCGACGCGTGAGCTTCGGATGACGAGCTGCGCTGGACATGGCGTTCTCCCTGAGCTTGCCTGTGTGTTACTGCGCCGACTTGCCGATCCCGATCACGAATGCATTGGCTTTCGGTTCGGGCTGCTTGAACGACTTGTCGTAGTTGTCGAGCGCGGACGCGGCGGCGCTGCCGTTGACCCCCGGGTTCGATGCCGCGTGTTCGGCGGCATGCGGATCGATGATCTGGGCTTGCGTGACGGCGCGGACCGAGTCGCCGAAGCGGGTGTCCCACACCGGCGTCGACGACATGCAGCCGGCGAGCGCGAACGCGAGCGGGACGGCGAGCGCCGCGCGGCGCACGAATACGAGGTAGGCGGATTTCATGAGCTTCCCCTTGACTGGCTTCAATGATCGGTGGACTGGGGTTCCGTGCCCGCCCGCGCGATCTGCGCGTGCGCGGCGGCCGGCAAGCTGTGCTTCGAACGCGGCGCAGGTTTTGCCGGCGCGGCGGAGCCGGCGGCCGCGAGACGCGCGGCAGCCGCTTCGATGCGCGCGATCCGCGCCGCGGTGACCGCGGCGGCCGCATCGGCCTGCGGCTGCGACTGCTGTTGCGGCTGCGACTGCGGTTGCTCTTGCGGCTGCGCGGCCGGCGTCGGTTCGGCGCTCACCGCCCCTGCCGCGTCGGCCGCCGCGGCCTTCTCCGGCTCCGCCGGCACCGGCGCCGGTGCATCGGCGGGCTGCGGCGCACGCGGTGCGGGCAATGCGGCGGCCGGTGCGGCCGGCTCAGCCGATTGCGGCGCCGGAGCAGGTGCGGGAGCCGGCGTCTGCGGTGCATCCATCGAGCCGCTCGCCGGTTGTGCGCCCGCCCGGCGGACACCCTTGCGGCCTTCCATGTTGCCGGTCGCATACACGTCGGCTTCGTTCGGCTTCGAGAAGCTGTCGGTCGGCAGCGGCACGTCGGCCGTCTGCAGCGGCCTCACCAGGTGCGGCGTGATCACGAAGATCAGCTCGGTGCGGTCCTGCTGGAACGACGTGCTGCGGAACAGCGCGCCGAGCACCGGCACCTCGCCGACGCCGGGGATCGCCTTCAGTGCGCCGCTCGCGTTGTCCTTGATCAGCCCGCCGATCGCGAACGACTCGCCGTCTCCCATCTGGACCGTCGTCGACGCGCGCCGCGTCGTGATCAGCGGCAGGATCGACGTGCCGCCGATGTTGGACGCGCTCAGCGTCACGCCCGTCTGCGACAGTTCCGACACTTCCGGCGCGACCTTCAGGCTGATCCGGCCGTTCCCGAGCACCGTCGGCGTGAACTTCAGCGCGACGCCGAACTCCTCTTCCTGCAGCGTGATCGACGACGTGCCGTTGCCGCTGCTCTGCGGCACCGGGATGAAGATCTTGCCGCCGGCGAGGAACGTCGCCTCCTGGCCGCTGATCGTCACGAGATTCGGCTCCGCGAGGATCTTGACGAGGTTGTCGGTGTTCTGCACGTCGGCCGCGATGCTGAACGGCCTGTTGTTCGCCTTGTTGAACACCGCGCCGCTTGCGACGCCCGCGAGCAGGTTGCTGACGAGCGCGCCGCTCCACGAGCCGAAGCCGCCCTGGATGTTGAACGCGCTGCCCATCTGGTTGATCAGCGTCTTCGACACTTCGGCGACCTTCACCTCGAGCATCACCTGCTGCGGCGACGTGACGGCCAGCATGTTCAGCACGCCGGCGCCCTTGCCGCTGCCGTCGCCGGCGCTGTCGCTGTACGCACGGGCGATCTGCACCGCCTGCTGCGCGGCCTGCGAGTTCGATACGTTGCCCGCCAGCACGATCGTGCCGGCGGCGGTCGATACGTGAATGTCGTGCTCGTTCGGCATCAGCTGCATCAGCGACGCCTGCAGGCCGCCGGCGTCCGCGCCGACCGCCACGTCGATCACGCGGCACGCACCGCTGCGACCCTGCACGATCATGTTGGTCGTGCCGACCGACAGCCCGAGGATGTACAGCGTCTGCGGCGACACCATCGTCGCCTGCGCGACGGCCGGGTTGCCGATGGTCCGGTTGCGGACCGGCTCCGGCATCGGCACCAGCAGCGACTTGCCGAGCGGCACGCTGACGCTGGTCGACTCGCGTACCGCGCCCACGCAGTTCGGCCCGCGCAGCGGCCCCGCCGCCGCCGCGGGCGCGGCAGCCGGTGTCGGCGTCATGCTGATCGTCATCTGCATCGGCCCCTTGGCGGCGGCCGCCGGCGCGGCGGCGCCGCCCTTCATCAGCGCGGCCGATTCGGCGCCTTCCTGGGCCAGTGCGCTGTATACGGTCAGCGTTCCGGCACAGAGGATCGCGGCCATCATCGCGCCCCGTGCGATACGCGTGCGCACCGGGCCGGTACCTGAATCTTGCGGATTGATCTTCATTTCGTCTGATCCCCCGAGTGACCGGCGAGACGCCGGTTGTCGACTTTCAAGGCCGCCGTGCCCTGACGGCGGCCGATCTGGTTAATCTGTTTATCTGGATGTGTGTTCTGCCGTTTCAGAAACATTCGACGCTGCCGTGTACCCCGGTCAGCACGCCGACGCAATCGCGGCGTGCTCCCGGTGCCGCATGGGATGCGACACGCACGCGCACGGTCTTCACCGGCGCGGGGGCGGGCACTTCGGGTACCGGCGCCTTGCCGAGCAGCGTGATCTTGGTCGCGCCGTCGGTGGTCAGCGTCTTCTGGTCGACCTGGTTGCGCAGCACGAGTGACAGCGTGCCGACGCTGCGTGCGAGGTCGAGACGTTCGGCCTGGTCGGGCGTGACTTCGAGCGTCACCGCGTTGACGACCTTCGGTGCGGTGTCGTCGCGGCTGACCTGCTGCGCGACGGCCAGCACGAGGATGTGCTCGAGCACGATCTTGGAGATGCTCTGCCCGTCGGTCTTGCCTTGCTGTTCCTGCGTGTTGACGATCACGTCGACGTAGTTGCCCGGCAGCGCGAAGCCCGCGACGCCGACCACGTCGTTCACCCGCACGGTAATCGCGCGGCTGCCGTCGGCGATCACCGCGGACAGCCCGCCCTTCGTGCCGACCGGCGCGAGCTTCGACTCGATCACCGGCTCGCCGCGGGCGAGGCTCGTTCGCACGACGCGCCCTTCGAGTTCCTTCGTGTCGGTGAACGCGCCGGTCGGCACGCTGCCCGACGGCCAGCTCACCATGTGGATCTGGTTCGGCCCGAGCGGCTCGCCCAGGTTCAGGTCGGTGGTCGCCACCGCGACCGACGTGATCGAGCTGGTGGAGGTATTCATCAACCAGCGGGACGCGAACACGACCGCGGCAAGCCCCGCGACCATCGCGACGATCAGCATCATGAGCGCTCGACTGTTTTTCATGGCAATGCTCCTCAACGAATCGTGAAAGAAACGGCTCAACCGGTTACGTGCGTGCGACCGCCGTGGTCGACAGGCGGCAGATACACGCCGTCGCGCTCGGGCGCCGTGCCGAAATAGCTGGCCCATGCGTCGTGCAGCGCGTCGTGCGTCACTTCGAGCGGATCGCCGCGATACCGCGCGCCGGCGGCGACGAGGCGCAGCAGATCCATCGGGAAGCATGCGAGATAGGCCTTGCCGGTCGGCAGGTGCAGCCGGTGCAGCAGATAGTCGAATGCGTCCTGCGTCGATACCAGGCCGAGCGACGCGCATGCGGCGTCGAACACCGCGCGATAGTGGTCGATCGACAACGCGCCGACGTGAAGCTTGGAACCGAGCCGGCGCAGGAACGCGTCGTCGGCGAACTGCTCCGGGGCCAGGTTGCTCGAGAACACCGGCCAGACGTCGAACGGCAGCACGAAGCGGTTGCCGGACTCGAGCGTCAGGAAATCGACGCCGCGATCCAGCGGGCGCAGCCAGCGGTTGAGCAGGTCGCGCGGCTCGACACGCTGGCGGCCGAGATCGTCGATGATGTACATGCCCATGTTCGCCTTCATGTGCGGCGGCGCCTGGTAGAAGCCCGCCGCGTCATCGCGGCGCAGGTCGAGCTCGTCGAGCGTCAGCTCGCCGCCGGACATCACGACCGGCCGCTCGCACAGGCGCCAGCGGCGATCGACCGATTGGCCGTCCGCCTGCGCTGCCGCATCGACATGCACGAGCGGGTCGTAGATCTGGATCACTTCGCCGGCAGCGCAAATGGCATAGGGAACCGGCACGTGGCCGCCCATCAGCGCGCCGAGCCGCTCCGCGAGGAAAGTCTTGCCGCTGCCGGCCGGGCCGTAGATCAGAAGCGGACGGCCGGAGTTCAGCGAGGCGGCCGCCGAATCGAGGATCGCCGTATCCATGACGACGCCTTCGAAGATGGCCCACACGTCGTTCTGGGCCACGCGCAACTTGCGCACCGAATGGGCGGACACGCAGTCGAGATACGCGTCGAGCGTCACCGGCGCTGGCCCGCTGTAGCTGTTGCGCGTGCGCTCTTCGAGCGCGGCCACGCGGCCCGCCTCGGTCAGACGGAACGTCACGTCGAGGTCCGTCTTGCCGCGATGGGTCAGTTCGACCAGATGCTCGCGCACCAGGAACGCGAAGATGTCGTCGAGCACGGCGAGCGGCAGGCAGTGACGCTCGATCAGGTCGCCGTAGGACGGGCGGCCGAGCACCAGCGTCGACTTCAGCACGAGCCCGGCGATGAACGCCTGGCTCAGTCCGGTTTCCTCGAGCGAGCGCGGTGCCGCCGGCAGTTGCGCGCCCGGCTTCGCGTGCGCCTCCCGCATGGGCGACGGAAGCGGCAGGTGTGCAACCTGCGCGTCGCGTCTCGGTTCGGTGGAGTTCGTGTTCATGTTCGGTCCATCCTCGTTGCAGGTTCGGCGCGCTACGCGCACGATACGAACAGCATGCCCAGCGTGCCGGCGGCAATCGCCACGCCATACGGCAACGCACCGACCGACGCGAACTCCACGGGGCCGTCGGTTGCCCCTGCACGCGCCCCGGACGCGCGACGCGCGATCAGCGCCGCGACGTTCGCCCACATCTGGCGCATGCGTCCGCGCAGCAGCGCGAAACCGATCGCGCCGATCCCGCCGGCCAGAAAGGCGGCCAGCACGATGTAGAACGTCATCTGTGCGCCGACCCACGCGCCGATCGCGAGCATCAGCTTCACGTCGCCTGCAGCCATCCCGCGCAACAGATAGAACGGCAGCAGCAGGCCGAAGCCGGTCGCAGCGCCGGCAAGCCATGCGAGCGCGCCCGCCTCGATGCCGTGCAGCGCGCACTGGGCAATCAGCGCACCGGCCAGCCCGACCGCGACGAGCCGGTTCGGGATGCGCCGGCTCGTGATGTCCGTGCTGGCCGCGACGACGACTAGCAGCGTCACGCACAACGGAACCGGGTAAGGCAGCGCGGCAGGCAACATGGCGAACCTCGACGGGATTTAATGGTCAGGATCACTGACCGAGTGCGGTATTGACCGCCGCGGTCACGATCGACGCGATCGCGTTGTACATGTCTTCAAGCGAACCCTTCAGTACGACCACGCTTCCCAGCACGATGGTGGCGAACACTGCCGCGATCAGCGCATATTCGATCGACGTCACCCCCTGCTCGTCGGCGATCCATCGCGATACCGCTACCGCACATCCCCTGGTCCGCATGACGGCCTCCGATTCGGTTGATCAAGAGAGCGGGGGAGACTCGAGCAGTGCACCGGCCGAGTCATCCGCCGTTCGATCCATTCGACATCTGTGGGTTGGGTGTCCGGCCCCGCTCGAGCGACGGGATGACGACGAACGGGCCGGACCCGCCGTTCGCCGCCCCGCCATTCAGATCGCCGCGTTGAGGTCGTCTGCGATCGTGTTGAACACGGTCTTGAGATCGTTTCCGACCAGCGTCAGTGCTGCAACGAGGCCGACTGCGATCAGCGCGGCGATCAGGCCGTATTCGATGGCCGTCACACCTTGCTCGTCTTGGACGAAACCGCGGACTTTCTGGATGAACGTGGACATGGCTACTCTCCTTTCGCATTACTATTGGAATCCCGTTGTCGGGAATCGACGCGGGGAGCGGGTACTACCGGCACAACGGCACAACAAAAGGAATCGGATGCGGCGCTCAGCGACGGACACGGCAGGGTACGAGCCTGGCCGGGCGAACGATTGTCGGTGGGCTGATGCGTGCGATATGCATGCGCGCTGCGATCTGGCGAATGACGCGATCGAGCAGAACGGCGTAACGACCGTACCGGGCATGAATACGGATTGAACGGATGACGCAAGCGCGTCGATGCTGCTGCGGATATGCTTCGCGGCATGCAAGCCGCGACGTGCTCTGGTCTTTCATTTTTATTCCCCAAATGCTGTCATGTGATTCTTGTTGCGCGGACGATGCCGTCGTCTATTCGCTCGGTCGACGTTTCCGGCGGTTTTCATGGCCTGGGCGGCATATTCCCCGACGCGCCCTCGATCCGTTGCTTTCCGCAGGTGATTGAGTCCGGTCTTGTCAGCCTGTTGCTTCAACCGGTCGTTCATCACGTCGTCGACTGTCGTGCGGACCTTGACGCAAAGAGCAGGCCAGCCGGAGGAAAATCCAGACGCAGCAAGGGTTCCGGCGAGTCACCCGTGAGTCGGGTTTCGGCGCGCTGCACAAAATGTTTCAGATTTGATATACGCATGCAGGCCGGCCCGAGGTGCCGGCGGGGCGCCGCCGTGCTGTGCAAGGGCACCCAAAAATTTTCTCGGGATTTTCCCGAATCCATGTAGCCCGTCGCCCGACGCGAATTCGGCACACCGCCGGACCGGCGAAAAACACGGAATGTTTCAAGTGAGAAACATCATTTGCGCCGGTACGGTTTTCTCAGACGTGAAAACCCGGTTTTCCGCGCTGTCGCTGTCGAATCGATATCTCACGATTCAGCCCGCGGTTTGCGTCACGCGATTTTTTCTCCAACAATGCATTCACCGGACAGCGCCATCGAATGCGATTCGATCCGGATACACGACAACACAAAAAGGCTGCGGCAGAGAAGCAGCCTTCACCGCAAACGGGGCATCATGTACACAGCCAATCGTGGAGTGCGCTATCGCGCCAAACGCTGTGCTCAATGGCTGACAGCCGACCGGATCATTCCGTACAGCTGCATCATGCTGATGCTGTGTGTTGGATTCCTGATCACCTGGGGCTTCGTGACGGATGCCTTCACGTCACAGACCACCGCACGACCGGGTGTCGACTTCTCCGTCTTCTGGACCGCGTCGCAGCTCGTGCTGCAAGGCCATGCCGCCGCGATCTACGATCCGGTCTTCTTCTCCCATGCCGAGGTAGCGCAATTCGGTGCCTATATAGGTCACCAGTCGCTGCCCTGGCTATATCCGCCGACGATGCTGCTGCTCATCGCGCCGGTCGCCCTCGTGCCTTTCCTGCCCGCGTATTTCCTCTTTTTTGCGGGCAGTCTTTTATGCTATGCGTACGCGGTCCTGCGACTGTCGGGTCTGCGTGCGCACCTGCCCGTTCCGCGCGCCGCCGCGCTCGTCGTGCTCGCCTACTCGGGCGTGTTCGCGTCCGTCCTGTACGGGCAGAACAGCATCCTGACCGCCGGCATCGCCGCATTCGCGCTGCATTTCCTCGGCCGACGCCCGATCGTCGCCGGCGTGCTGATCGGGCTGCTCGCCATCAAGCCGCAACTGGCGGTAGTGTTTCCGTTCGTGCTGGTCGCGACCCGCTCGTGGCGCACCTTCGCGTCGGCAGCGATCACCACGGTGCTGTTCACCGTGGCCGGCATTGCGCTGACCGGCACCAGCTCCCTGCACGGCCTGGCTCAGGCGATGTCGATCGTGCGCGGCATGCATTTCACCCTTCCTGCCTACTGGTTCGTTTCGCCCACGACGTTCGCGGCGCTGCGGCTCGCGGGCGCATCGATTCCGGTCTCGCTCGCCGCCCAGGCCGCCGTGGGGCTGCTCGCAATCGCCGCCGCCGTCCAGGTCTGGCGTCGCACGGCCGACATTCGGCTGCGCGGCGCGGCGCTGGTGATCGCCACGCTGTTGACGACCCCCTATCTGTGGCATTACGAACTCGCGTGGCTCGGCATCGCGTTCTTCTGCGTGATGGCCCACGGGCTCGACGAAGGCTGGCTGCCGGGAGACCAGATCGTGATCGTGCTCGCATGGCTTCTGCCGATATTCGAGATATTCAACCGGATCACGAAGCTGCCGCAGATCGGCCCGGTCGTGCTGCTCGCCGTCCTGTTCGTCGTCGTGCGGCGCTCGACCCTTGCATCGGGGAATGCGTGATGAGATCGCCGCGCTCCCTTTTGCACGTCGATTCGGTGCTCGACGCACATCCTGAACTGCCGATCGCCGGCCCGCGCCGGTTCCCGCATTGGCTCAATCGTGATCGGGTACGCCTCTATGCGGCAGCGGTACTGCTGACCGAGTTGCTGTTCCTCTGCATCTACCTCGCACGCGTGCACGGGTCGCATACGTCCGTGCCCGGGCCGCTCGCGCAGGATCTCGCGCCGATCTGGAGCGCGGCACGGCTCGCCGCGCACGGCCATGCGATCGACGCGTGGCATTTCTCGTCGCTCTTCGCGATCGAGAAACTCGCGATTCCGACGATGAACGCCGCGGACGGCTCGCTGCCGTGGCTCTATCCGCCGACCATGCTGCTGTTCGTGCTGCCGCTCGGCTGGCTGCCGTACATGTTTGCGCTCGTGCTGTGGATCGGCGTCACCTACATGCTGTTCGCAGTGACGATCCGCGCGACCGTGCAGCGCGATGCGGCGCTGCTCTGCGCGCTCGCCTTCCCCGGCGCGTTTCTCACGGTGATCGTCGGGCAGACGAGCCTCCTGACCGCGACACTCGCCGGCTGCGGGATGCTGATGCTGAATCGTCGTCCCGTCATCGCCGGCATCTGCTTCGGGTTGCTGACGATGAAGCCGCAAATGGCGATCCTGTTCCCGATCGCGCTGCTGTGCGCCGCTCAATGGCGCGCGCTGGCCGCGTGGGCGGCAACGATCGCCGGCGGCTTCGCGCTGTCGACGCTCGCGTTCGGCCTCGGCGCGTGGTTCGCATTCGCACACGGAATTCACGACGCAGCGCAGCTCGTCGGCGCCGGCCACGCGCGGCTCGCGCGCATGCCGACCGTCTTCGCGCTCGCCACCCTCGCCGGCTGGCCCGCCTACGTCGCGCGCGGCCTGCAGCTGCTGTCGGCCGCGGCCGCCGCGATCGCCGTCGTGTACGCATGGCGCGGCGCGTGTTCGTACGCGCTGCGTGCCGCGACGCTCGCCTGCGCCTGCCTGATCGTCAGCCCCTATCTGTACGACTACGACCTGACCTGGTACGGGCTCGTGATCGCATGGTACGCACGCTATGCGTGGACGCACGGCTGGCGGCGCTTCGATCGCGAATGGCTGCTGCTGATGTGGGTGATACCGCTCGCCGGCCTCGTGCTGGTCCCGCATCTGTCGTTCCAGTTCATGCCGCTGGTCACGCTGGCCTCGCTGGCACTGCTCGTCAGCCGGATTGCACAAGAAAGGCACGACGTGCCGTCGATGCCCGACGCACGCGACAACTCGACCGAGACCGGATTCCCGCATCCGGTCCGCTCGCACCACCGCCCGGCGCACGGACTGCGCCGCAGCGGCCGCCCGACCTTCGACGTCGGCCGCTGACACGTCATCACAGGGGAACCCATCATGCGCGAACCGCTCTACACACCGCTCGTCTCGCTGGTCGTACCGTTCTACAACGAAGGCGAAGCCGTCGAACGCTTCTTCGACGTCGTGATCCCGCTGATGGCCGGCCTCGACGCGATCCGCTTCGAGATCGTCTGCGTGAACGACGGCAGCCGCGACGACACGCTCGACCGCCTGATCCGGGTCAGCATGGGCGACCGCCGCGTGCGCGTCATCGATCTC
Source organism: Burkholderia sp. BCC1993 (assembly GCF_905339865.1). Lineage (NCBI taxonomy): Bacteria > Pseudomonadati > Pseudomonadota > Betaproteobacteria > Burkholderiales > Burkholderiaceae > Burkholderia > Burkholderia sp. BCC1993. The sequence continues at coordinate 154,932 of NZ_CAJPGZ010000016.1, forward strand.
ACCCGCAACTTCGGCAAGGAAGCGGCGCTGACCGCCGGCCTCGACGAAGCCGACGGCGACGCGGTGATCCCGCTCGACGCCGACCTGCAGGATCCGCCGAGCCTGATTCCGGTGATGCTCGAGCACTGGCGCGACGGCGCGGAAGTCGTCGCCGCGAAGCGCAGCAACCGCGCGTGCGATTCGTTCGCGAAGCGCACCGCCGCCGCGATCTACTATCGCGTGCACAACGTGCTGTCGGACGTGAAGCTGCCGGAGAACGTCGGCGACTTCCGGCTGATGGACCGCAAGGTCGTGAACGCGCTGCGCAGCCTGCCCGAGCGCCATCGCTTCATGAAGGGGCTGTTCGCATGGGTCGGCTACCGGACCGTGATCGTCGAGTACCAGCGCGATCCGCGCAGCGCCGGGCATTCGAAGTTCTCCGGATGGAAGCTGTGGAATTTCGCGATCGAAGGGATCACGAGCTTCAGCACCGTGCCGCTGCGTAGCTGGACCTACATCGGCCTCGGCATCGCCGCGCTCGCATTCCTGTACGGCGCGTTCATCGTGGGCCGCACGCTGCTGTTCGGCAATCCGGTGCACGGCTACGCGTCGCTGCTGTCGGTCATACTGTTCATCGGCGGCATCGAGCTCATCGGCATCGGCGTGGTCGGCGAGTACATCGGGCGCATCTACGACGAGTCGAAGCAACGTCCCGTCTACCTGATTCGCCGCCGCTACCAGGCACACGGCAAGGTGATCGAGCTGCCGGTCGTGCGCGATGCGCGCCGCGCGACCGCACGCCGCCGCGTCCAGCCGGCCCGCGTGCGGGTCGGCGCCCGCTGAGCGGCGGAGCCGGCGATGTTCGCACTGCTCTACGCCGAGCGCGTGCGGCTGGCGCGCTTCGGCCTGTCCGGGCTCTGCTCGACCGCGCTGCACGTGCTGATCGCGTCCGCGCTGTACGCGCTCTTCGATGCGACGCAAGTGATCGCGAACGCCGTCGCGTTCATCGGCGCGACGGTGTTCTCGTATCTCGCGAATACGCTGTGGAGCTTCTCGTCGACGGTACATTCGCGCAACCTGGTGCGCTATCTGACCGTGGCGCTGGCCGGCTTCGCCGAAACGATGGGGCTCGCGCGCGCTGCCGAACTGCTCGACGTACCGCGCGGCTGGGCCATCGTCGCGATCGCGCTGCTGATCCCGCCGACGATGTTCGTGCTGCACCGGGTGTGGACGTATCGGTAAATCCTTCACGCCGGCATTGCGACATGCGATTGCGGCGATTGCATACAAGCAATCGATACAAGGTCCGCCGGCGCGGCCGGCTGCATGCCGTCGTCGCATCGCCGCCCCATTCCACGCATCGCGACGAACGCATCCGCATCGGATTGCGTCGTCGGGGAGAAGGCCCGGTTCATCGCGAAGCCGGTCGCCGGATGCGCATGGACGATGTCGAGCATGGCGTTCGGGACGGCCCGCGGTAGGGTCGAAGCATTCATCGATCCGTCACGGAACCATCGCACTCGAGGCGAGCGATGCCTGCTAGCATGGCGCGTGGCCTGTCCGAATCGCGATGCCACCGGCAACATGTCGCGCGGCGCGGGTCGCGCCGTCGCCTCCGTGCCGGTCATGCAGGAGGACGTCGACGCGGACGCGTCCCGCGGCACGCATCGTGCGCTGCCGTCATTCGCCCTCCACCCGACGGCCGGCTTCGCCGCATGCTGTCGCGCGCGCCGCCGGCACGAGATCCGTCCATGCCCAGGAAAAAATCCAGCCTCTGGCTACGGCCTTTCGACCTGTTGACCGCCGCGACGCGCGCGCGGCCCAAAAGGAAGACCGCCAAGCCGGCGCCATCGGCAAAGCGCCCCGCCACCGCACGCACCACGCGTCACGCCCGCGCGCCCGCGCCCGCGCCCGCCGCCCGCACGGCGCCGCGCCAGGCACCCGGCACGTGGCTACGCTCGTTTCATTCCGCGCGCCCCGCCGCCGGCCAGCTCGTCAACCATCTTGCGTACGCGCTGTACCTGCCCGCCGCACCGGCGACGACCGACGGCCTGCCCGTCGTCGTCATGCTGCACGGCTGCAAGCAGACCGCCGAGTCGTTCGCCGCGGGCACCCGTATTTGCCGTGTCGCGGAGCGCGCCGGATTTGCCGTGCTGTTTCCCGAACAGGCGAAGACCGCCCACGCCCATCGCTGCTGGAACTGGCATGGCGATGCGTCGCAGTCGGAGGCCCCGGCGATCGCATCGCTCGTCGACGCGATCGTGCGGGAGCGCGGGTTCGATCGCGACCGCGTCTATCTGGCCGGCATCTCGGCCGGCGCCGGGCTGGCCGCGCGTCTGGCGCTCGAATTTCCCGATCGCTTCGCGGCCGTCGGCCTGCACTCCGGTCCGGCCATCGCACCGCCGTTGTCGACGATGGCCGCGATGAGCCTGATGCGCCGCGGTCTGCGCGACGATCCGATACGCGTCGTCGATGCCTGCGTCGACGGGCACGCTTATCCGGGCATGCCGGCACTCGTCGTGCACGGCGGACTCGATACGGTCGTCGCCGAGCAAAATGCGCTGCAGCTGGGTGTCGCGTTCGCGCGGATCAATCGGCTCGTCGACGCACAGGGTGCGCTGCGCGTCGGCAAGCAACATACGTACGCGCACGACGATGCGGATTACACCGACTATCTGCGCGGCGGCACGCTGATCGTGCGGGTCTGCATCGTGCGCCGCCTGGCGCACGCGTGGAGCGGCGGCGATCCGCGCGAAGCATTCCACTCCGCGACCGGGCCGGACGCAACCGCGATGTTCTGGAATTTCTTTCGAAGGCGGCGGCGCAAGCGGTAGCGGAGATGCGCATTCGACGCGACCCTCTGCGCGAGACGCATCGGTGCATCGGTGCATCGGTGCATCGGTGCATCGGTGCATCGGTGCATCGGTGCATCGGTGCATCGATGCCGATCCCGATGTCGATGCCGATGCGCAGCATCGATGCGAACGACGAGACAAATGCTCCCGCCGATGCCCAGCCGACGTGCGCTGCATCACCTGGCCGAACCGCGACGACAGCCACGCTCGAGCGCAGGCCCCAACCGTTGCATCAACACGGCTGACGCCGCGCTACCGCGCGCCGTCCTCCTCGCGCGCGTCCGTCGCCGCGAGCACGTCGGACAGTTTGAGAACCGGGCAATGCGCACCGGCGCTGGCAACGGCGTCCCGGTAGGTGTCCGTGACCGCGCTCGCAATGGCATGTGCCGCGTCGACGCCCTCCGCCATCGCCGAGTAGTAGGACAGATCCTTGAACGCGTTCGCCATATGAAACGGCAGGCTCGACGTGTCGCCGCTCTGCAGGAACGGCAGTAGCCGGTTCAATGCCGCCCCGCCGCCACCGCCGTTTGCGAGCACGTCGGCGAGCACCGCCGTGTCCACGCCCGATCGCTTCGCACAGGCAACGGCTTCCGACAGCAATGCAATGGTCCCGAGCGACACATAGTTGTGCAGCAGCTTCATGCTGTGGCCGGCGCCGAGATCGCCGACACGCGTGATGTTTTCCGCGAAACACGCGAGCACCGGACGCACCTCGGCGAACAACTCGGGCGTCGCGCCGATCAGCAGATTGAGCCGCCCCTCGTGCGCTTCTTTCGCGCCGCGCGTCATCGGCGCGTCGACGAGCCGGCCGCCGGCTGCTTCGACGAGCCGCGCCATCCTGACGGTCGAATCCGGCACGGCAGTCGAGCAATCGATGACGATCGCGTTGTCCTTCAACCCGGCCAACACGCCCTGCTCACCGGTGAGGACCGCCTCCACCTCCGGCGAACCCGTCACGCAGAGAATGATGACGTCCGCTTCCAGCGCCAGCTCGCGCGCCGTCCTCGCGGTCCGCACGCCGCCGCGCAGCAGCTCGTCGAGCGGCTGGTTGCCGGGATGCTCGACGACCGTGAGCGGATAACCGTGTTTCAGCACGTTGCGCGCGATGCCGTGCCCCATCAAGCCGACGCCGATCAGGCCAATCTGTTGTTTCATGTGATTTCCGTCAAAAAGGAATGGCACCGCGGCGCAGCGGCCGCGGCGAAACGGACCGCCCTTATCGATCGACCAGGCGTGCCGGCAGGAACATCGTGAGAATCAGGCCGAGCAACAGGCAGCCGACCATCAGGAACAGCGGCGCGGCAAGACCGCCCGACACCTGCTTCAGATAGCCGACCGCATAGGGTCCGAAGAAGCCGCCGAGGTTGCCGAACGAACTGATCACGGCGATGCCCATCGACACCGATGCGGTACCGAGTGCGGTGGTAGGCATGCTCCAGAACAGCGGCGGAAACGAGATGAGTCCGGCGTTCGCGATGCAGAGCGCGAACATGCCGAGCCACAGGTGGTCGCGCCAGATGACCGACAGCCCGAGCCCGGTTGCGCCCATCAGGAGGAGCGCCGCAACGTGCAGGCGCCGGTGGCCGCGACGGTCCGCGCTGCGGCCGAACAGCACCATCACGAGCACGGACACGGCATTGGGCAGCGCGGCCAAGAGGCCGATGACGAAGTCGCTCCCGATGCCCATCTGCTTGATCATCGTCGGCGCCCAGAACGTGTAACCGTAAATGGCGAAGACATCGAGAAAGTAGATCACGCAGAACGCCCAGACCAGCCCGTTCGAGAAGAGGCCCGTGTGATTCGCCGCCCCGGTCGCCGCACGATCGTCCGACAGCACGCGTGCCAGGATCGCGCGGTCTGCCGCGGAATAGCGGTCGCTGAGCGTCACGTCGTCGTCGAGCCCGTTCCACACGTAAAGGGCGGCCACGAATGCCGGCAGCGACTCGAGGATGAAGATCCACTTCCAGCCCGGAATCTGCAGCGCGCCGTCGAAATACTGCAGAATGAAACCGGTCAGCGGCGATCCGATCAATCCGGCCAGCGCGAGGGCGGCATAGAACAGCGACAGGATGCGCGCGCGGCGATGGCGCGGGAACGAGCGGGTCATGTAAAGGACGATGGCCGGGATGAATCCGGCCTCGGCGACGCCGAGCAGGAAACGCATCACATAGAACTGCAGCGGCGTGGCGACGAAAGCGGTCAGCCCCGACACGATGCCCCAGGACACGACGATCCGCGTGATCCAGCGCCGCGGCCCGACCCGCACCAGCAGCATGTTGCCGGGCACCTCGAAGATCACGTAGCCGAGAAAGAAGATCCCGGCACCGAAGCCGAACACGGCGTCGGAGAAGCCCAGATGCTGGCTCATCTGCAGTTTCGCGAAGCTGACGTTGACGCGGTCGATGTACGAAGTGACATAGGCGAACATCAGGATCGGCAGGATTTGCAGCGCCAGCCGACGAAACAGCCGGTCCTCGTGCGCCGGGCTGTGAACCGATACCGGTGCAGCGATGCCGCCCGGATTGCAGGTCGCGTCGATTTCCACGTTTGTCTCCGAATGTTCATGGCTGGCCCCGCTCGCCGGCGCTGCATGCTCGCCTCGCGGCGCGTGCGCTCGCTGTTGAAATAGATGGGTGCGAGCGGGGACCGTTCGAATCTACCGGCTGCCGGATTCGGCCGATATGCGAAATCCTTCAAGCGGCACTTCGAATATCTCGAATGCACGCGTCGTCCGGCCGGGGCACGGTGCGATGCACAAGCATCGAAACGCAGCATTCTAGCCGCCGCCCGCGCGCCCGACGTTTTCGTTCCGGCATGACGCGCGCATCGCGGTGTGCGGCGCAGCATCGGCTGCCGGTCAGGGTTAGCCCCAAAGCGCCGGATGCCATGGCGGGCCTGGAGGAGTGACATACTTCCCCCAGCTTCAATGGGAGTCCGCGCTTGTTCGATCTCACGTCACTCGCCCTGTTCGTCCGTGCATCCGAGCTGGGCAGCCTGTCCCGCGCCGCACAGCAGTCTCACATGTCACTGTCCACCGCCAGCCGCCGGATCGCGCTGCTCGAGCATCACTTTCGCGTGGTGCTCCTGAACCGCACGGTAGCCGGCGTGGAGCCGACCCCCGCCGGCGAGGCGCTGTTGCGCCATGCGACCGACCTGTTGCTGCGCACGGATGCGATCTACAGCGAGCTGTCCGACTACACGAAAGGCTCCATCGGCCGGGTCCGGGTCTTTGCGAACATCTCGGCGATCAGCCAGGACCTTCCCGATCAATTGCGCGAATTCTCGCAGCGCTACCGCGACATCAAGCTGCAGATCAGCGAGCTGAGAAGCGCCGACATCCTGCAGGCGCTGCGTGAAGGCCGGGCAGACGTCGGGATCGTCACGTCCCGGACCGCGACCGAAGGGATTCACCTCGCGCCCTACTGCATGGACCGGGCGAGCGTGGTCGTGCCCGAAGACTACTGCCTGACCGGCGACTCGATCGACTTCAGCGCGTTGCTCGAGCACGACCTGGTCGCGCTGGACGACCGCTCGGAGCTCACGCGTTCGCTCGTCAGGGAAGCCGCGCTGCTCGGGAAGGCGGTCCGCTTCCGCGTCCAGGTGCAGAGCTTCGAAGCCATGTGCCGGCTGATTGCCGCGGGACAGGGCATCGGCATCCTGCCGGAGCGCGCCGTCGCGCTCTTTCGCGAACCCATGCGCCTGCGCTTCATCCGCCTCAACGATCCGTGGGCGAACCGGGTCATGTCGGTCGGCATCCGCACGGGGGCCGTGCCGCAGCCGACGCGCAAGCTGTTCGAGTTCCTGGCGTCCTTCGCGCCGGCTTCGCTCGTCGCGGGCGATGCCGAGCCGTCGAACGACTGACGCCGCCGCCACGCGCCGGGTGCGCCGGCATCTTGCAGATTTTCGAAGGTCCCGTTCACGAATCCGCACTTCCTTCCTGCGTTTGCGACACGGTAGATTCGACGGACAGATTCAACCGTCCGCCCGTTACCGCAACGGAAGAGACGCAGGAGACGCACCGGCGCCATTCGCTCCGATCGGGTGGCGCGTCGGGTACGAGGCATCGCGCCACGCGTGCGGCCGGGTCGCCGTTCCGCGCGCGCTGCCCGGCGCGTGCCCGTCCGCCTCCTCCATGCCCCCTTCCCTGCGGCGCGCCATCTTCGTCACGGAGGCTTCCCGCACATGAAGAACCCACATCGCATCGCCGTCATCGCCGGCGACGGCATCGGCAAGGAGGTGATGCCCGAAGGCATGCGCGTGCTGCGCACGGCCGCGCATCGCTTCGACATTCCGTTGGCATTCGACGAGTTCGGCGACTGGTGCACCGATCACTACGTTCGCCACGGCACGATGATGCCGGTCGACTGGGCGCGGCAGATCGGCGCGCACGACGCGATCTTCTTCGGTGCGGTCGGCGCGCCGGATATCGTGCAGGACCACGTCGCCGTGTGGGAATCGCTGATCAGGATCCGGCGCGAGTTCGACCAGTACGTCAACCTGCGCCCGGTCCGCCTGATGCCGGGCGTGCCCGCCCCGCTCGCCGGACGCCACCCCGGCGACATCGACTTCATCGTCGTTCGGGAGAACACGGAAGGCGAGTATTCGTCGGTGGGCGGCCGGATGTTCGCCGGCACCGAGCGCGAGATCGCCGTGCAGGAGTCGGTGTTCTCGCGCGTCGGCGTCGACCGGGTGCTGAAGTTCGCGTTCGAGCTCGCGCGTTCGCGCCCGCGCAAGCAGTTGACGGCCGCGACGAAATCCAACGGCATCTCGATCACCATGCCGTTCTGGGACGAGCGCTTCGCCGAAATGGCCGCGCACTTCCCGGACATCGAAACGCGCAAATATCACATCGACATTCTCTGCGCGCACTTCGTCCAGAACCCGGATCGCTTCGACGTCGTGGTCGCCTCGAACCTGTTCGGCGACATCCTCTCCGACCTGGGGCCCGCCTGCACCGGCACGATCGGCATCGCCCCGTCGGCCAACCTGAATCCGGAGCGCCGGTTTCCGTCGCTGTTCGAGCCGGTGCATGGCTCGGCGCCCGACATCGCCGGCCGCGGCATCGCCAATCCGATCGGGCAGATCTGGTCGGCCGCGCTGCTGCTCCAGCACCTCGGCCGCGGCGACGCGCGCTACGAAGCGGCGGCCGCCGAAATCGTCACCGCGATCGAAGCCGTTCTCGTTTCCGGCCCGCGTACCCCCGACATGGGCGGCACGGCAACCACCGTGGAACTGGGCGCCGCGATAGCCGAAACCATCGCCAATCCCGCATCGATCGAGGAATGAGACATGCAATCCGGACACTACATCGACAACACCCGTGTCGCGCCGAACAGCGGCGCATACCTCGACGTCATCGACCCGAGCACCGGCGAACCGTTCGCGACGATCGCGCGCGGCGACGCGACGGACGTGCAGCAGGCCGTTGCCGCTGCCCGGCGGGCGATGGGCGAGACCCTCGACGGTCCGTGGGCCAGGCTGTCGCCGGTTGAGCGCAGCAACCTGCTGTTCGCGTACGCCGCGGCCGTCCTGAAGCACGGGGACGAACTCGCACGACTCGAGGCACGCGACACCGGCAAGGCGCTCAATACGGCCCGCACCGATGCCGCCGTGCTGGCCCGCTATCTCCAGTACTACGCCGGATGCGTGGACAAGCTGCATGGCGACACCCTGCCGTACACCGCGGGGTTCACGGTATTGACGGTGCGCGAGCCCATCGGCGTGACGGGGCACATCATCCCGTGGAACTACCCGATGCAGATCTACGGCCGCAGCGTCGGCGCGTCGCTCGCTGCCGGCAACGCGTGCGTGGTCAAGCCGGCGGAGGACGCGAGCCTGTCGATCCTCCGCCTGGCGGAGATCGCGGCCGAAGCCGGGCTGCCGGCCGGCACCGTCAACGTCGTCACGGGGCTGGGCGCCGAAGCGGGCGCGGCCCTGTCGGCCCATGCCGGCATTCGCCACATCTCGTTTACCGGATCGAGCGGAACCGGCGCGCTGGTCGGCCGCGCCGCCGCCGAGCGTCACTGTCCGGCGGTACTCGAGCTGGGCGGCAAGTCGCCTCAACTGCTGTTCGAGGATGCCGACCTCGAACAGGCGCTGCCCGTGATCGTCAACGCGATCGTGCAGAATGCCGGCCAGACCTGCTCGGCCGGCAGCCGCCTGCTCGTCCAGCGCAGCATCTACGAACGTGTGCTGGATCGTCTCGGCGAGCAGTTTGCGTCGCTGCGTTCGGGGCCGCCGTCGATGAACCTCGAGATGGGGCCGCTCGTCAACGCGAAGCAGCATGCGCGGGTTCGGTCCATCGTCGCGCATGCGGAAGCCGACGGCATTCGCGTGGCGGCGCGCGGCACGATCGCGGCCGGCGCATCGCGTGCCGGCTACTACCAGGAAGCGGTCCTGTTCCGCGACGTCCCGCCCGACAGCCAACTCGCGCAGGAAGAGGTATTCGGCCCCGTGCTCGCGGCCATGCCGTTCGAGGACGAAGCCGAGGCCGTCGCGCTCGCGAACGGCACGCAGTACGGGCTCGTCGCGGGCGTGTGGACCCGGGACGGCGCACGCGGGTTGCGGCTCGCGCGCAAGTTGCAGGCCGGCCAGGTGTTCATCAACAACTATGGCGCCGGCGGCGGGGTGGAACTGCCGTTCGGCGGCGTGAAGGCCAGCGGATACGGCCGCGAGAAGGGCTTTGAAGCGTTGCTCGGCTTCACCGCCCTCAAGACCATCGCGATCAAGCACGATTGACCGCCGCAACGCGCGGCGCGGCCCGACGCTGCCGCGATGTTCCGCACCTGCCTGCAAAGGCGGCGGCGCACGCGGTCGCGACGACGCCCCCGCACGTCATGCTCACGCGCGTTGCCCGACTGCCGCCACCACCGCGCCCGCGTGGCCCTGCGCGCGCCGGATCGGCAGTCGAACGCAGAACGTCGTGCCGCGCCCCGGCTCGCTCGTCACGTCGATTGCGCCGCGATGACGCTCGACGATCCCGTGCGACACCGACAATCCCAGCCCCGTTCCCTGCCCGACCGGCTTCGTCGTGAAGAACGGATCGAAGATCCGCCGGACGATATCGGGTGTCATGCCGGTTCCGGTGTCGCTGATCGCGATCGACACCTGCTCGCCGTCGCTCGACGTGCGGATCGTGATCACGCCGCGCGTCGGCATCGCATGCGCCGCGTTGACGAGCAGGTTCATGAACACCTGGTTCAGCTGCGACGGAAGACATTCGACCTGCGGCAGGTCGCCGTACTCGCGCACGATGTCGGCCTTGTACTTGAGTTCGTTGTGGACGACGTTGAGCGTGCTCTCGAGGCCCGCGTGGATATCGGCCACGCTCCACTCGCCGCTGCCCGGCCGCGAGAAATCGCGCAAGTCCTGCACGATCCGGCGCACGCGCACCGCGCCGTCGATCGATTCGTCGATCAGCGTCACGATCTCGTCGCGCACGTAGTCCAAGTCGGCCGCGCCGCGCAGCGCCGTCAGCGCGTCGCGCGCCGCGGGTTCCAGCTGCGGCAGCGCGGCTTCGTGCGCGGCGATCACGTCCAGCAGGCTGCGCACCCATGTCCTCAGCGTATTGAGGTTCGCGCTGATGAAGCCGATCGGATTGTTGATTTCGTGTGCGACGCCGGCCGCGAGCTGGCCGATCGATGCGAGTTTTTCCGATTGCAGCAGCTGCACATGGGTTTCTTCGAGCGCCCGCAGCAGGCGCCGCTGTTCGTCCTTCTCCTGCTCGAGCCGACTCTGCGCCACGCGGCGCTCGTCGATCTCGTTCGCCATGTTCTCGCGCGTGCGTTGCAGCATCGCCGTCGTCTGCTCGTAGCGCCGCAACGCCGTTTCGAGTTCGGCGGTGCGCAATCGCACCAGCCGTTCGAGCGTGTCCGTCATGCCGCGCAGAAAGGTCGTGCGTGCATCGAAGCGGCAGACGAGCAGCGTGACGATCAGCGTCGCCGTCGTGAACAGCGCGATGGTCGTCGCGAGCCACGGCGCATCGATGCCGTTCGCGGCACCGCAGCGCGCGTCCGGCGCGAAATGCGCGGCCGCCATCGCCGTGTAGTGCATGCCCGTGATCGCGATGCCCATGATCAGCGCGGCGCCGATGCGTTGCGCGGTCGCGTGGCGGGCCTGTTGCGCGCGCAACGTCTGCGCCATCCGGAGCGCGGCGGTCGACGCGATCACGGCCACGCCGATCGATGCCGCGAACAGCCCGGGCTCGTAGCGAATGCCCGGCGCCATGCGCATCGCGGCCATCCCCGTGTAATGCATTCCGACGATCCCGGCGCCCATCAACGCGCCGCCCGCGAGCAGGCGCCGGCGGCTCAGCCGCGCGCGCGTGACGACGTTCAGCGCGAAATACGACACGAGCACCGCGATCGCGAGCGACGCGCCGGTATCCGACAGCGCATAACCGAGCGGAATCGGCAGCGACAGCGCCAGCATCCCGACAAAGTGCATCGACCAGATTCCGGTGCCCATCGCGGCCGCGCCGCCGGCCAGCCACGCGCGCTTGAGCCGCGCATTGTCGAGCAGCGAAATGAACGCGGCCAGGTCGAGGGCCGTATAGGAGGCCAGTGTCGCGATGACGAGCGACAGCAGGACCAGCAGCAGGTTATAGGTGCCATGCATGATCGGCGTCCCGGTCGAAATGAACGCGGTGCCGCGGCGCGCGGTCGGTCGCGCGCCACGGCCGTGCGGTCGTGCGTGATGTCAGGCAGGCGGCGTGCCGGCCGGCGCCTGCGTCGACGCGGCCGCGCCAGTCAGCACGAGAATGTCGAACGACGTGCCCTCGCGTGCTTCGAAGCGCCGCACGAGCTCGATCTGGTGCGCCGACATCACGCTGCCCCTGGTCATCAGCAGCACGCCGCGATGCGTGCGCAGATCGTCGGCGAGCTGCATGCCTTCGCGCAGTTGTTCGGACCGGATCTCCGCGACGGACGCGGCGATGCGCAGGCTCGCCGGATCCCGCATCAGCTCGATGAAGCGCGCGACGAGCAGCGGGTCGTAACGCACGCCGGCCTGAGAATGCAGCACGTCGATCGCCTGTTCGACCGAATGCGGCGAACCGATCTCGCCGTTGCGCAACCCCTCGAAATCGCGCGCGATCGCGACGATCCGCGAGCCGGGCGGGATCGCGTCGCCCGCCAGGCCGTCGGGCGTGCCGCGGCCGTTGAAGCGCTCGTACTGGTGCAGCACGATCGATGCGACCTTGTGCAGTTGCGCGACCGGCGTGAGCACCATCTGCGCGCGCAGCGGATGCTGCTGGAACAGGCTGTGTTCGTCCGTCGTCATCTTGACGAGCGGCTTGTGCAGCAGTTCGTCGGGCAGCGACAGCTTGCCGATGCCGTGCAGCAGTCCCGCGAAATACACGTCCTGCGCGTGCAGGCTGCTCATCCCGGCCGACAGCGCGAGACGGCGCGCGATTTCGCCGACGCGCATCGCATGCCCGCTCGCCGATCCGCAGCGCATCTCGATCATGCTCGCGCAGACCTGGACCATCGCGGTGAAACTGCTTTTCAGGTCGTGCTGCGCGGCTTCGAGGAACAGCACGGTTTGGCCGAGTTCCTCGGTGCGCGCGCGCACCTGCGTTTCGAGTTCCGTATTGAAGCGGCGCAGCGCTTCGTTCTGCGCTTCGGTCAGCGCGGCCAGCCGCGCGGCTTCGCCGCGCAGGCGCCGCTGCTCGAGCGCCTGCTCGAGGGTCATCAGCAGATCGTGATCGTCCCACGGCTTGTTCAGGTAGCGATACACGCCGCCTTCGTTGACGGCCGCCACGATCGATGCGATGTCGGAATAGCCGGTCAGCAGGATGCGCATCGTGTCCGGATACAGCGCGCGGGCGCGGGCGAGAAACGCCGCGCCGCTCATGTTCGGCATGCGCATGTCGGACACGATCAGGTCGACTTCGGTCGACGCGAGGATCTCGAGCGCGGCTTCGCCGCTTTCGGCGGTCAGGATTTGGTAGCGCGCGGGCCGCAGCACGCGCCGCAGCGCGGACAGCACGCTCGGCTCGTCGTCGACCAGCAGGATCGATGGGGCGGCGGCGGGGGTGTCGGATGCGGCGTCGGCGATCGATTCGGGTGGTGTAACGTTCGTTCCGTTTGTCGCGGATGTCGTCATGGCAGGCCTCGGATTGTTTATCTTCACCACCTCTGTGACATCGGCGCGTGCCGCGTATTCCGTATTGGGGAAAACGCTGATTCGTATGAACCGAAGCGGCATGCGACGCACGACCGGCAGCGCGCGAGCCGGTCATCCGGAACGCGCGACCACGACTTCCGGTATCGTTGCGGGACGCGTCGATCGCGGCGCCCCGTCGCATCGCGATCCGTTCACCTCAGTCACCCCACAGGAGCATTCATGATTCTGGAAATGGCATCGCTCGAAATCGATCCGTCGCAGGCCGAGCCATTCGAGGCGGCGGTCCGCCAGGCCCTCCCGCTGTTCGCCCGCGCGCGCGGCTGCGGCGGCGCCGAGCTGCATCGCGTGATCGAGCGCAGCGGCGGCTACCTGCTCGTCGTCAAATGGGACAGCGTCGACGATCACATGGTGCATTTCCGGCAATCGGACGACTTCCAGGCGTGGCGCCAGCTCGCCGGGCCGTTCTTCAAGAGCCCGCCGCAAGTCGTGCATACGGAAGTTGCGGTGAAGTAAGCGCGGTGAAGCAACCGCCGCAACGAGCCAACCGATCCATCGCGGATGACGCTGCGTTGGCGCCCTGACCGTCCGCCGCGCCAGCGCACCCGCCTTCCCAACGAGCCCTTTCATGACCGTCGACCCTTCCGTCCTCTCCGCGTTCACGCCGACCGGCAAGCTGCGCGCGTCGATCAATCTCGGCAACCCGATCCTCGCGAACCGCGACCCGGCGACGGGCGAGCCGTTCGGCGTGTCGATCGACCTCGCGCGCGCGTTCGCCGAGCGGCTGTCGGCCGAGCTCGAACTCGTCGTGTTCGATACGGCCGCCAAGTCGGTGCAGGCGCTGACCGAGGAGCGCGCCGATTTCGGCTTCTTCGCGGTCGATCCGCTGCGCGGCGAAACGGTCGCGTTCACCGAGCCCTATGTGCTGATCGAAGGCTTCTATCTCGTGCGCGACGCTTCGCCGATCCGCGGCAACGCGGACGTCGACCAGCCGCACAACCGCGTGGCAGTCGGCAAGGGCAGCGCGTACGACCTGTTCCTCACGCGTGAGCTGAAGGCCGCACAGATCGTGCGTGCGCCGACGTCGCCGGCCGTCGTGCCGACCTTCGTCGAGCAGCAGCTCGAAGTCGCGGCCGGCGTGAAGCTGCAGCTTGAAGCCGATGCGGCGAAGACGCCGGGCCTGCGCCTGCTCGGCGAGCGCTTCATGGTGATCCGCCAGGCGATGGGCGTGCCGAAGAGCCGCGGCGAAGCGGCCGCGGCGGTGCTCGGCGAATTCGTCGAGGCAATGAAGGCGTCCGGCTTCGTCGCGGAGTCACTGCGGCGGCATGGCATCGTCGGGGCGTCGGTCGCACCGCTGGCCTGATTCGCACACCCGTCAAGTGTTTCCGACGACGCCGTCGCGTCAGGTTCGCACGGCCTGTCGACCACCCGGCGCCACCTGGCACTCGACACTTCGCTCGCGCGGCTGAACGTCGTCATCGGCGGGATTCGGCGCGGCACGGGGTTTCGCGAACGGCCGCCGGTACGCACGTTCATGATGCGGCGCGATGTCCCGCTGCTGTTGCGCCGGCGGGCGATCGAGGTGCGGCCGTCGCGGGGTGCGCGGGCGACGGGGACGCCGCGGCGCCCGGCCCGGCAGGCGGCTGCGGTGCGGAAGCAGAAGCAGAAGCAGGCGCCGGATTCGGCGGCGACGAGGCGGGTTGGCTCGCGTGGGCACGCCCTGCCGAGCCTGACGCCGCTGATCCCGAAGCTGCCGACCCCGAACCCGCCGATCCCGAACCCACCGATCCCGAACCCGCCGACCCCGAACCCGCCGACCCCGATCCCGCCGACCCCGATCCCGCCGACCCCGAACCCGCCGCTCCCGAACCCGCCGACCCCGAACCCACCGCCCCCGAACCCGCCGGACCAACAGCCGGCGGCGTGCGCAGCCCGCCGTCCAGCGCGGTCCGGCGAGCGGCCATGTCGGCCTGTTCGGCGCTGCGCTGGGCAGCGCGATCGGTGGACAGGCGCGCCGCTTCGGCATCCGGATTGATCGTGTTGACGCGGATGCGTTCGACGTCGCCCACGCCCGCCAGCCGGTTCAACGGCACGTAATCCGTCCGAAACACCAGTTCGACGCCGCTGCTCAGGTTGAGGTCGGCGTGCGAGCTCTCGGTCGTCTGGGTCCGGTCGGTCGACACGTAGCCGATCGTGCTCTGCACATTGGCCTCCGCGCCCCACGGCCCGAAGCGCGCGCCCCCGCTCACGCCCACCGTGTTGCGCGTGTCGAACTGCGAGCCGCGGTCGTTGGCGGCGACACTGCTCGCGTCGATATGGAAATTCATCGCGGCGTTGAGCCGCCCGCTCTCGATGACGATGCGCTGCAAACCCATCTGCACCATCGTCGCGAGCAACTGCTGGCGGTTGCGGGCCAGCACCTGCTGGGCGAGCGGCACCAGACGCTCGGGATCGGCGGCCGTCACCGCATCGCCCGGCCCCAATCCCAGCGCGGTGCGCAGCGCCGCTTCCGCCGGCGGGGTCGCGCCCGCGCGCAACGCCAGCCGGGTCGACGCATCGCGCTCGGCCTGCAATTCCTGCTGGCGCTGGCGGCGCTCGTCCGGCGGCAGGCCCGCCAGTTCGTCGGCGTCGTCAGCGGCCTCGTCGTCGCCGGTGACCTCGTAGGCGGTGGGAAAATGCTCGGCCAGCCACTGCCGCGCGCCGGCGATGCCGACGTTGCTGTCCGCGAAGCCTTCGGTGGTCTGCGCGACATTGCGGATCAGGTCGACGAACGCGGTCAGCTGCTGCTGGTTCGAATCGTTCATCGCCTTGAAGACACCCGTGATCAGCTCGGTCACGAAGCGCGGGAACGACACCGCGTTGAGCACCGCCCGGGTGGTGCCGGCCATCCGGTCGATGGCGGTGCCCGAATACGCCGAGCCCGCGTCCTGCGCGACGGCCAGTGCGGTATCGGGACGCGCCGCGCGTTCGTCATGATCGACCGCGAGCGAGCCGATCCGTGCCAGTCCGGACGCGAGATCGCGGCGCATGGCCGGATCGAGTGCGCCGAAGCCCTGCTGCGCGGACAGCAGTTCACGGACACGGTGGCGAACGTCGGGCCGCGGCACCGGCGAACGCACGAGGTGGGCGGTTGCCATCATCTCGGCGGCTCCGCCGCGCATCGCGCATTCCGCGTCCCGCAACACGTGAAGCACGGCCAGACGGGCGACGGCACGTCCGCCGCCGTCGGCACCCGGGTTCTGCCGCCCGTCTCGCGACGGCCTGAGCGACGCGGTTCCATGTCAGCTTCCGAGCGCCGCCCACGGGTTCGACGGCGCGGCCGGGCGCGCGGCCGGCGGCACGGCGCGGCCGTCGTCCGGGACGGAAGACACCTGGCCGTCGGGTTTCTCGCCAAGGCTGAGCGTCGCCTCGATCCAGTCGGCGGCGGAGGCGATCACCGGATTGTCGGTGCGCAGCAGCGGCGACGCGCCGCCCAGCGCATCCGCGACGTCCGCCAGCCATGCGATCACGGTCATCCCGGCTTTGCCGCGCCGGACATAGGCGGCAGGCTGGGCCGGCGGCTGCCGCGAAAGCCGGCCGATGCCGGCGACCACGCCCCAGATGTCGCGCGCGGCGAAGCCGTGACGCAGGTCGGCATGGCCGAGGATCGCGAACGCGTCCCTGAGCATGCCGACGATCTCGCCGGCCATGAACGCGGTCACGCCGGTACAGGCGGCGCCGAGATTCTGCGCGAGCGCGCGTGCGGCGTTGCGGACCCGCGCCTGGCGCCCGGGATCCCCGCCCGGGTCGGCACCGGGCGTCTCGTCGAGTTTGTAGAGCGCCTCGCAAAGCACGAGCATGCATTCCTCGAACTGGACGTTGCGCTCGGCATCCGCGGCCGCCGGGCCGTACGCGGTGCCGAACAGCCGCGCATAGAACGCCGCGCGCTCGCCGGCCGCGAGCTTCTCGGCGCGGTGACACCACCAGTTGGCGACCAGCGGCTCCGCGCCGCCGAGATCGACGCCGACGGCGCCGCTCGCCGACAGTCCGGCGAGCGCCTCGACCGCAGGGATCACGCCCGCGGGCTCGAGGTCGGCCGCCAGATAGAGCGACGCGAGCGCCCGCAACTGCGCCTTGTCGACGCGCGCGGCAACGGGATCGGGAATCGCGATGTCGCCGAGCTCGTCGAGCGCGAACGCGAGGCCGTGCGCGGTCGCGCGCTCGACGAGCCGCTCCCCCGACCGGATGGCCGCCGCGAGCCCGGCATCCGCCGGCGGGACGATGAGCACGCGCGCCATGATTCAGTGCTGCCCGGCCGGCACGCCGGCGGCGGGGGCCGGCTTGTTGGGGTTGTACGGCGTCGAGTTGCCCTGGATCACCGACATCATCTCGGGCGTCGCCATCTTGTCGAGCGGCAGGTAGTCGCTCTTGAAGTTGACGCGAACCTCGCCCGACAGCTTCGCCTTCACCTCGGCCTTCGATTCGCTGGTGTCGTCGAGCGCCGACCCGACGGTGGCCACATGTTCCTGCTGCCCCTCGAACGCGGCGTCGGCCGAATACGGCGTGTACCAGCTGCCGTAATGGGCGTTGAGCGATTCCTTGTATTTCTGGCTCTCGCGGTCGTGCATCGACGCGGTGTAGGTGCGTTTCGCCGTGTCGCTGGCGCGCATGTCGAACACCACCTTGGCGTTGATCGACCCGTCGGTGACGACGATGCGGTTGATGCCGAGCATGACCATCGACGACAGCAGCTGCTGGCGCTGCTTCGCCATCTGCAGGCGCGCGGCGGTGACGAGGCGCAGTTCCGACTTGTCGTCGGACAGGTCGGTCACGGGCGGCTCGAGGTTGTAGTTCCGGCTGATCTCGGCAAGCCGCTGCTGCGCGTTGTCGCCCTGCGCCACCAGCCGCGTCGGGGCCGCTGCCGCGGCCGCGCCGGCGCTGTCCGCGTCGAACGCGTCGGCGCCGTCCTGCGCCTGCACCGACAGCACGTCGGGGAACGAATCGGCGAGATAGTCGCGGCCGGCGCCCTCGCTGATGTTGTCGCTCATGAACTGGGCGGTGGTCTTGGCGACATTGGCGATCAGCTCGCCATACGCGCGCATCTGCTCGATCGAGCTTTCGACGATCGCCTGGAACACGTTCTTGATCAGGCCTCCTACGAATTTCGGAAAATCGACCTTCTGCACCATCTGGCCGAACTGCTCGACGCCCTGCTTCACCGCGCCGGCCTGGAAGTCCTTGCCGGCGAAGCCGGGATCCTGCGCGAGCTGGCGCTTGGTCGCGGTGACGGGATCGTCGGCCAGCGCCGCGGCGGCCGGCGCCGGACGCGGCGGCGCGATCGGGTGCGCGAGGCCGGTGGGCGGCAGTTCGCCGTTCGCCTCGCGCTCGGCGATCTCGGCATGCACGCCGTTCGGATCGGCCAGGTAGGCGAGCACCCGCACCGTATCGGCGGCGATGCGGCGGCGCTCGTCGTCGGGCAGGTCGAGGAACGACGGAATCGCGGTGAGCAGGCGGCGCACCTCGGGCCGCGTCGCGTCGAACGCGGCGGCGCTCGTGGGCGGCCGCACCGGGTGGAGCGCGTCGGGGGGAGCGGGCAGGCGCATGGCTCAGTTTCCCCTGGCCGCAGCCGGCGCCGGCGCGGCGGCCGGCGCCGCCGCCGGGGCTGGAGCCGCAGCGGGGGCCGACGCTGCCGGCGGCGTTTTCGGGCTGGGCAGCACGTTCGGATCGGCGGGCGTCGCGTTGCCGGTGATGGTGGCGATCATCTGCGGCGTCGCCATCTTGTCGAGCGGCAGGTAGTCGCTCTTGAAATTGACGTCGACCGCGCCGGACAGCTGGATCTTGGTCTGCATCGCCGCGTTGCTGGTTTCCGACGCGGCCGTCGACGCAGTGATGATCGGCTTGTTCTCGTATTCGTAGTCGCCCTTCGCGTAGTAGTCGGCGCTGTACTGGCGGCCGTTGTCCTTGTCGTTGCTGGAGTCGTACTTGCCGCCGCGATCGTAGGTGCCCTTGCCGGCGTAGGTCGACTGGACGTTGCCGTCCTTGTCGCGGGCGAGGTCGACCGCGGTGGCGCTGCGCTGCTTGGAAAGCGTGTCCTGCGCGCGCACGTCGTAGATGATCTTCGCGGAAATCTTGCCGTCGGTGACGACGATGCGGTTGATGCCCATCAGCACGATCGACGCCAGCATCTGCTGGCGCTGCTTGGCGAGCTGCATCTTGAAGCGGTTGACGATCGCCAGCTCGGAGGCCTCGTCCGACAGGTCGAAGGTATCGCCGTCGCCCATCTGCAGGCGGGCGCGCACGGTCTTCGACGCTGCGTCGGGGTCGACCCCGTCGCGCACCTGCACGCGCGGGCTCGGCGTATCGCCACTGTCGTCCATGCCGATCTCGAACAGGTCGGGAAACTGGCCGACCATATGATCGCGCGCCTGGTTCTCGGTCACGTGTTCGTCGGCGAACTGGCCGAGCGATTTCGCCACCTGCGCGATCATTTCCTGATACGCCTTCATCTGCTCGATCGAGCTGTGCGTGATCGACTGGAACACGCCGCTGATCAGGCTCGCGACGAAGGTCGGGAACTTGACCTGGTTCAGCAGCTCGCCCGCGACCGCCGCGCCCTCGTGCGCGGCCGCCGCGGTGAACCTGGACTTACCGATGCTGTCGACGGCCTGGTTGTGCGTCGAGAAATCCGCCTCGTGCGCGGAATGATCCGTGTTGTCGTCGAGCGCGCGCGCCGGCGCGGTGCCCACCCCGCCCGGAATCTCGTGGCCGGCGAACCCTTCGGGCCGCGCGAGGTAATCGGCGATCAACGCGGTGTTGCGCGCGATGTCGCGGCGATCGGCGTCGGGCATCGCGTTGAACGCCTGCGACCGGGTCAACATCTGCGCGACGCCGTGGCGCACCTCGTCGGCGGGCACCGGCGGCGTGTGACGCGGAGCGGCCGCGGCGGCGCGCGGCGGCGGCGGCGCGATCGGCGTGGAACGGGCAGCTTGCGGGAACATGGCGACCTCGCGGGAAACGCGTGACGAAGCGGTTCAGTTGGCCTGGGCGGGCGCGTCCGCCTGCAGTTCGAACTCGATGGGGCGCAGGTAGAGACTCACCCGCGCCGGGCAGGCCGCGTCCGTGCGCAGGCTGATGATCGAGAAGCGGCCCGGCCAGTGCGCGTCCTCCGGCGTGAACGCGCCCATCCAGCGCTCGAGCGCCTGCAATCCGCGCGGACGCTCGGCGAGCCCCATCGTCAGCAGGCTGAGGAACGCGGGCGGCACGTCGGGGATCGCCGACAGCAGCACGTAGAGCTCGAAATCCGGCCCGTCCGGGCCGAGCCCGAACGCGAGCAGCGCGCCATGCGGCGGCAGGTCGAAGCGCCCGCCGAGCACCAGCCCCAGGAGCTGCATGATGCCGGGAAGCCGATGGCCGATGCCGAGCGCATCCATGACCGGCTGCAGATCGGCGAGCCGCAGCGCCTGCGTGCACGCGAACGTGAGCCGCTGGCCACCGAGATCGCGCTGGGCCGCCATCGTGGTGAAGAGCGGCTTGAGCCCCGGCACCATCCGCAGCGCGGCCTGGACGATGCCGGCCAGGTCGCGCGGCAGGTTCTCGATCGTGCCGGCGTCGCCGGGCAGCTCGTAGTACACCTTGGACGCATAGAGCCCGTCGCGGTCGTAGCTGGAGCCGAAGAACGCGCCGTAGTCGAGGTTGCCGCCCGGCCGCGCGAAGCCCCGGAACGGCTCGCTCGCCTGATCGAACCAGTGCAGCGCCTCGCGGCCGATGAAGTCGCGGATCAGCTTGCGCATTTCACGGGTCGACGCGTCGCGCCGGTCGATCGCCGACGCCTCCGGCGGCAACGGCTCGATCGTGAAGCGCAGCTTGCCCGGCTGGCTTTCCGAGAAGCTGGGCTCGAACGGCACCGCCATCGGCATCAGCGCGTTGTCGCGGAACCGCAGATCGTCGGCGCCGTCGCCGAAGGTGCGCAGGAACAGGTCGCGCGACGGCGCGAATGGATCGGCGGTGCCGAGGCTTCGCGCGGCGCTTTTCAGGCGGCGTTCGACCCGGGCGACGACCGGTTCGCGGATTGAGGTCAGGGGCATGGCTCGGCTCCGGCAGGGTTCGAAAATGGCGCAGCGCACGCGACGCCGCTTCAGTGCGGACGGTTCGAGTAGTAGCTCGCGCCGTTGTGCGTGCCGACACCGTAGCCCGCCTTCACCGGCACGCCCGCGCCGAGGCCGACGCCGGCGCCGATGTCGCCGACGCCGTCCAGCATCTCGCGCGCCATCGCCGGGATCGGCACCGGCTTCGAGGTCATCTGCGGCGCCTCGCGCGGCTGCGAGAACTGCTCGATCTGCGTATCGGTGGTCGCGGTATCGGCCAGCCACAGCTCGCACGCATTGACCAGGTCGTAGTCGGTAGGGTCGACGGTCGACTTGTGGTTCGACGAGACGTCCGGATTGGCGATCTGGTCGATGCTGAGCAGCGGGCCGGTCGCCTTGTTGACGCGATCGACGTTGTTGGCCAGCCACGCGGTGATGATCGTGCCGCAGGTCGCGAGCGTGCGATAGCGCGAGCTGGTGCGCGCGCCGCCCAGGTCGTAGGTCGCGACCTGGTCGATCACCTGCCACATGTCCTTCGCGCCGTAGCAGCCGCGGATCTCGGGGTCCTGCAGCAGGTCGATCATGAACTTGACCTGCGACTGGATCTCGCGCGCCGCGTAATGCGCCATGCCGTAGCCGTGCAGCGACAGGTTGCCGGCGAGATCGCGGGCGGCCTTGCGCACCTGCTGGTGGTTGATCGGGTTCGGCACGCTCGCGCGCAGCAGCGAGTCGACTTCGGTCTGGCGCACGAACGACGACACCGACGACACGAAGCGGATCCACAGGTCGTTGAACTCGCGGTTGCCGGCCGTATTCGGATCGCCGCCCGGCACGCCGAGCGTGATGGCCGCGAAGTTCTTGCGCTCCTGCTCGGAGATGCGGTTCGGCGTTTCGCGCCAGTAGCGGTAGAGCAGCTTGCCGGCATTGCCCGGGCCGATCGGCAGCGTGCCGTGCTGGAACTGCTCGACGATGCGGTCGACCACCTGGAACACCTTGAGCTCGTCGAACATCGCGGCGACGATCATCGGGCCCATCACGCGCACGTTGTCGGCGACGATGTTCGCGTCCTCCAGATCCTCGAGGTTCGGCAGGTCGATGCCGAGATCGGCGATCGCGTCCTCGCCGCCGATGTTCTGGACGGTGTTCAGCTCCTCGTTGATGCGGCGGCGCAGCTGCGGCTCGTCGGCCTGGATCTTGCGGGCCTGCAGGCCACGCATCACGCGCGCGAATTCGGTGGTGACCACGCCCGGCTGCTCGCCGCCGCGGCCGTCGGGATCGCCCTCGATGCACAGCAGCGCCAGCACCCGCTGCGCGAGCCCTCCGTACGAATTGGCTTCGCCCACCGCCGCGAAGAACTGGCGGGTAAAGGCGTTCATCAGCACGTTGTCGCCGTCCGGCACGGTCCGGCCATCCTCGACCTTCACGGGCGGCGGCGTGGCCCCGTCCACCGCGAGGATGCCGAGCACCAGCGCGACGAGCGTGATCGACACGGCCTCCGGGTCCGAGCCGTTCGCACCGTTCGCACCATTGGCGCCGCTCACGTCGCCCGCGTCGAACACGAGCTGGCCGCTGACCTCGGAAAGCAACGGCGGGTTGACCAGCGACTTGCTGGCGAGCAGTTCGCGGGTGGCGACGAACAGCGGATCGCACACCTGCGGCACGCCGTCGGACGGCTTCGTGTCGTAGACGACCGCGAGGATGGCCTTGCACAGCGCGAGCTGCTCCCGCTCGGCGGCAACCGGCGGCCGCTTCAGCGACTCGAGCCGGTTGACGATATCGACCAGCCCGTCGCGTGCCCGGGTCTCGAGGTCGACGAGGTCGAGGAAGCGGACTTGATTGTTGACATGAAACATTTAACTTCTCCTTGAAATCCGGTCGGTTCGGGGGAGTGAGCGGGATCCCGTGCGCCAGTCAGCCGTCGTCGGCACGGCCGTCCTTGCCCGCGCAACCGTCGTCGCCCGCCGCTTCGTACGCGTCGATGCGGCCGGACAGCGCCTGCAGCGCCGCCGCCGCGTCGAGAATGCCGGCGCCGCAGCCATCAGCCACGCCGGGCGCGAACGGGCGCGCGGTGGCGACGACCAGGTCGCGTACCGTCGCGCCGTCAAGCGGATAGGCGCGGCGCTGCGCGTACGCGACGAGCAGCGCCGCGGCGCCCGCGACGAACGGCGCGGCGAAACTGGTGCCGGTCGCGAGCTGATAGGCCTCGATCGCGCTCGTCAGCACCCGTTCGCCCGGGGCGCACAGCGCGACGTGCGGGCCGCGCGTCGAGAACGGGGTCGGCCGGCCGTCGTCGCCGACGGCGCCGACCGCGATCACCTGCGGATAGGCGGCGGGCCAGTAGCGGGTCACGCCGCCGTTGTTGCCGCTCGCGGCCACGAGGATGCAGCCGCGCGCGGCGGCATACGCGACCGTGTCGGCGTGCGGTTTCGGGCGGTTGGCGGCGATCGTCGCGTCGTCGGTGCCGAAGCTCATGTTGATCACCTTCGCGCCGAGGTCGACCGCGAGCTTGAGCGCGCGATCGAGGTCGGCGATCGCGCCGAGCCCGATCGCATGCGCCTTGCCCGGCAGGCGGGCGGCCGCCAGCGCGCGCATCGGCAGGATGCGGCAGTCGCCGCCGAGCCCGCGCGGCATCGCCACGCCTTCGGCGGCGATGATGCCCGCGCAGCCCATGCCGTGACCGACGAAGCGGTCCTCGGGAAAATCGCCGCGGTGGCCGTGACCGCTCAGCAACTGCACGCCGGGCGACAAGTCGCCGGGCTCGAGCCGCACCGTATCGGCGCCCGCGCGGAAGGCATGAGCGAATTCGGGATGCTGGCGCGCGATGCCGCTGTCGATCAGACCGACCGTGACGCCGCTGTCGCCCGGCTCGATCGCGTGCGCATCGGCCATGCGCACCAGCGCGCGCGCATCCTGCGCAACCCGCGCGGCCGGCGGCACCGGCGCCAGGCGGCCGGGCGCGTCCATCGGGACCGTCGCCACGTAGTTGGGCGTCACGCTTTCCACGGTCGCGAGCTGGGCGAGCGAGTCGCACAGCGCGCCGATCGGCGTGCCCGCCGGCACGCGCAGCAGCAGCGTACGGGCCATGCCGGTCGTCTGTTCGATCGCGTCGTAGCCGAGGTGCGCGTGCCCGGGCACCCAGCGCCCGGCCGCCGCGCTGAACGGGCGCACCGCGAGAAAACGGCCGGCGAACGCAACCACGATGCGGTCGACCGGGCCGCCGTCGATGCATTGCGCGGCGGCCAGCGCGCCGCGCGTCACGTCGCGGATCGACGGCACGTGCTCGGGCGCTTCGCCGAGCGCCAGCTTGACGAGCAGGCTGGTCGGCAGGCTGAACTGACGCTCGCCGGGCGATGCCCACGGCGTGCCGAGTGCATGGATCGTCATGGCCGCGCCTCCTCGTGACCGGGCACGGCGGCCAGGGTCATGGGCCTGGCCGCGGGCGCCGGCGGCGGCGCGAATGCGCTCAGGTCGAATGCCAGCGCGGCGGCATGGCGGCTCGTCGGCGAGACGGCGAGTTCGCCGGCCCACTGGTCGCGGCCGGGCGCGAGCAGCAGTTCGTCGTCCGCCGATTGCAGCACCGCGACCGGGCGATTGCCGATCCGCACCAGCGGCGCGTGCGTGCCGTTGACGAGATTGCGTCCGATCACGCGCAGCAGCGGCGCCGCATCGGGCTGCGCGTCGGTGGCGGGCGCCACGGGCTCGATCCGCTCGACGCTCGGCGCGGACGCCCGGTCGAGCGCGCGGCGCAGCCGGTCCACGGACAGGTTGGTGACGCGGCCGATCGCATGCACCATGTCGCGCTGCTCCGCCTGCCGAAATTGCCGGACCGTGCGCACGCCGGCCCATTCCAGCCGCTTGCGGTCCTCGGCCGAGAGCTCGTCGCCCAGCGCGTCGAGCGGCTGGTCCTTGCTGTCCTCGGACAGCGCGATCGCGTTCTCCTCGATTGCCGGCCGCGTGATGGTCGTGAAGACGAGATGGAAGGTGCTGCTGTCGGTGTCGCCCGGGCCGGCGGGACGAATCCACACCTCGCTTTCGACGAATTCGACATGGGCGCGCAGATCGAGGTTGACGTCCTTGATCGCGAAGGTCAGCGGCAGGTTGAGGTTGCGCGCCTTGATCGCCATCGCCGCCTGCGCGTTGTCGAGCTGGCTCTGCACGGCCTGGATGAAATCCTCGAGGCGCAGGCTGGCGTTGCTGTTCATCGCACCGCTCCGTCGACCGGCACGGCTTCGAGGACGATCGCGAGCCGCGCCGGCTCCGCATCGAAGGCCGTGCGGGTCAGGAACTGCGGCAGGTCGCCGACCAGCTCGATGCCGTCGGCGCCCCGCGCGATGCGCAGGTCGAGCGGCAGTTCCATCGCCATCGAGCGCACCCGCAGCCCTTGCGCCGCGCCCGCGGCCAGCTGTCCGGCAACGTCGGCGAAGGCGCCCAGCGTCTCGCCCAGCGGCCGCGGCGCAATCATGTGGGTTCTCCTCGTGTGGATGCGGGTGCCGACGCGGCCGTCGGGGCCGACGAGGCCGACGGGGCCGACGGGGCGGCGGACGCGGCCGGCGCTGCCGGCACCGCCGGCACGGCGGCGGGCGCCTGCGTCGCGGCGGGAACGGGCGCCGCGAGCGGCGCCGCAGGCTGGGCGGCCGGCGCCGCCGGCGGCGCGATCCGCGCCGCCGGCCGGCTGTGCCGCTCCAGCAGATTGCGCGACGCCTCGTCGACGAAACGGTCGAGCGGCAGCGTCTCCGATGCGAAATTGATGCTCACCTTCCCGGTCAGCGTCGCCTTGAGATCGGTGTCGGTTTGCGCATTGACCGCAACGGTCGAGACCGTGGTGACGACATCGCCCGACGTTCCCCGTCCGCCCCAGGTCGTCTGCCCCGACGACGGGTCGTTCGACGTCGCATACTGCACGGCGGCGCGGTCGCGCGCCTTGGCCTGGAAATTGAGGCTCGCCGCGATCGTCCCGTCCTTGACCACGACCCGCTGCATGCCCAGCAGCACCATCGTCGACAGCGTCGACAACCGATGCTGCGCGACGCGCTCGCGGGCGCGGGGCAGCACCACCGATTCGAGCGTCTGGGTATCGAACGCGCTGTCGGCCGCGCCGAAATCGGCGAGCCACGCGGGCGTGGGGGCCGCATCGTCGTCGCCGGGCCGGGCCACCGGCGCGAGGCGGTAGTCGCCGCCGTCCTGCGTCAGCGTCACGTCGTGCGGATACTGCTCGACCAGCCACGCGCGCGCCTGCCCGTCGGTCACGTTCTCCTGCGTGAACTGGTCCAGCGGCTTGGCCACCGCGCCGACCAGGTCGGCGAAACTCTCGACCTGCTTGATCGAGCTGTCGACGATCGCGTCGTACGTGCCATGCACGAGGCTCGCGACGAAGGTCGGAAAGTCGATCGCATCGGCGAGCGCCGCCGCACGCCGGCCGATGGCGTCCGTCGCCTTCTCCCTGGGGGGCGCCGACCCGCCCGGGGCCGCGGGCGCCGCGCCGCCGGCCGGCATCGCTTGCGGCAACGCGCCGTCCTGCCTGCCCGGGTCGCCCGATCCGGACCCGTCGACGATCTCGCGGCCGAACGCGTCGCGAGCAAGGGCCACCGCGGGCGTGATCGCGCCGCGGGGTGGCGGTGGGGGAATGTGGCGAGCCATCGCGCGTATCCCTCGGGGTCAGGCGGGTTGCAGTTCGCGCGGCGCGGGCTGCGTGCCGCTGGCCGGAAGCGGCGGCGCGCCGTCGGCGCCGTGCACGGTCTGGAAGCGGCCGTCGCCGTTCAGCGCCACCTCGGTCACGCCGACCTGGTCCTCCTCGCCGGCATGCCGGAACGTGGTGGTGATGCGCAGCCTGACGCTCGCCCGTTCGGGGGTGCCGGAACCGCGGCCGATATCCGCGCGCACGAACGCGCTCCAGCCGTCGAGCATCTGGCCGTGGTCCGCGGCAATCGTCACGTCGCCGACCGCGCCGCCCTGCCACGCCCAGTCGATCGACACCGGCGCCGATGTGCGGCCGCTCGGCCCGTCGATGTACGGCCAGTCGTCGAGGGTGATGCGCTGGCCGGCCATGCGCGGCTGGCCGGCGCCGCCCGCCAGCGCATTGGCGGGCTGGACCAGCCCGGCGAGCTGCGCGAGATCGTAGCTGCGCCCGTCGCGACTCTCGGTGCGCCGGGTCAGGCTCACGCCGAAACCGAACTCGCCGCCCGCGGCCGGCGGCTCGACGCCGAGCGCGTAGCCCGCGCCCGCCGCGCTGCCGCGATTGATCGTGTGGCCGAACGTGCCGCCCGAATGCATCAGCTGGATCACGCCGATGCCGGCCGCCGCCTCGTATTCCGACACGAAATCCTCGTAGGTCATGATGTAGCGGCTGCCGGTCGAGTGGGTCGGCGGCAGGGTCCGCGCGCCGGGATGGCCCGGCGTGCCGACCACCCGGTCCAGCGGATCGGTGATCCGCACGAAATACGCGTCGCCGCTGCGATACATGCCCGTCACCACCACCGCATGGAAGAAGTTGACCGGCGCGCGCACGACTTCGGCGACCCAGATCGGCCCGTTCGCCTCCAGCAGCCGCCGAAAGCCTTCGGGCGCGAAGCACGCATTGGGTTCGACCGTGAGCGTCGACACCCCGGCGAACCCCGCCACCTCGGCCGGCGCCAGACCATCGCGCATCTGGCGCTCGAGGCTGATGCAGCGCGCGAGCAGCGTCGGATCGACGCTCTGGTTGTCGCGCCAGCCGATCACCATCGACGCGGCCGTCGCCCAGCAGCCCATGTCGGTGGGCTGCGGGGTCAGTTGCACCTCGTCCCAGTTCACCGACCAGTCGTCGGCGCCCAGCGCGCGCGCGGCGCCCGAGGCGACCGACAGCGCCTGGCTCGTGCCGAAGAAGCCGCGGCTCGGGATCGGCGCCTTCAGATGGCCGACATACGCGAGCGTTCCGGGGGCCATCGTGCCGGTCGACAGGCTGGCGAGATCGCCCGGCGGCACCCAGTGCGGCGGCACGCTGACGATCGGCCTGCCCGCGTCCTGGAAGGACTGGGCGACCAACTGCGAGCAGAAGAAGTTGTCGGTGTCGGCGCCTTCGCCGAGCTCGATGCGGCCGACGAAGCGGCGGCAGCGCTCCGCCGCGTCGCCCGACAGCAGGTCGCACGCGTGGCGGTCGATCAGGTAACTGCCGCAGCGGACCAGCCCGACGTAGTTGAAACCGCGATCGAGGTAGCGCGCGGCGGCATCGGCAACCTGCCGCTGCTGCGTATCGGTCAGGCCCGGCACCCGGAACGCGACCGCGAGGCGCGCGTCGGCCAGCGCGTCCGCGAGCGGGCGCAACTGGACCCCGCCGGGAATCGCCTCGATCACCTGCCCGCCCTGACCGACATAGAGCATCGCGTGGCTGACCTCCGCACCCGAGCCGGCACGAATGGCGCCGGAGCCGGGATTGCCGGTGGTGCTGAGAATGATGTCGCCGATCTCCAGCGCGTCGGTGCCGATCGACAGGCCGCCGACGCCGGGATCGAGCGGAATGTCGTCGCCGAGGCCGCGCGCGGCGAGCCCCAGCGCCTGGCCGGCCGCCTGCGGCTGGCAGGTGCGGCTGGTGACCAGCCGCATGAAGTAGTCCCAGTCCCAGTTTCCGTCGGGGCACGCGGTATGGCCGGTCGAGGTGTCGGCCTCGCGATGGCCCATGATCGTCGTGCGGTTGATCGGCAGCTGATACTTGTCGCACAGCGACGCGACCAGCGCCGCCGAGGTTTCGTACTGGAGCTGGGTCGGCGCCAGCGCATCGAAATGCTGGACCGTGCCGTTGCGACGCGGGTAGTCGGCGCCGCCGCGCTTCACCGCGATGTGTTCGATGCCGATGCTGCGCTGGTTCGAGCCCTTGCAGTGCCACGCCGTGTCGGCCTCGGAGACGAACTGGACGACTTCGCCCGCCTGCCCGACCAGGTAATGCGAACTCACCTTCGACGACGCATTGGTGAAGGTATTCACCACCTGCTGGACGGTCGGTACGTCGGCGATGTGGATGATGATGCGGTCGATCGTCTTGCTGCCGCGCCCCTCGTCGAAATTCGGGCTGGCGGCCGTGCGCGTGACGAGACTGTTCTCGCGCGCGCCCAGCGCCAGCGCACTGGCCGTCGCGGACGGCTCGGCGGCCGCATCGTCGTCGCTGTAGGGTGGCGTATCGATGCCGTAGGCCTCCGGGTCGGCGCTCAGGCCGCGCGACCACGCGAGCGACGACGACGACGACGCGGTGGCGATCGTGCCCGCCGCGGCGCGCGAGACGCCGACGAAGACGCTCACCGGGCTGCCGGCGCTGACGCCGGCCGACAGCGTGACGCCGACGAATTCGCCGCGGGCATTGAACAGCGCCGAGATGCCGCCGGCCGGGCTTTCGCCGACCATCACGCCGACCGTCGTGCCGGTGCCCGCGAAATCGTCGATATGGCCGCGCAGCAGGCTGATCTGGCCGGTGAGGCTCGCCGACACGATGTAGCCGAAGTCGAGCTCGCCCGACACGAAGACGCCGATGTCGTCGCCATTGGCGTCGAAGATGAGGCCGACCGCGCCCGCGCCCCCGGATTCCAGGCCGGCGCCCGCACCCGCGCCGATCGAGACCGACAGGCCGTTGCGCATCGCGACCGGCAGCAGCAGCATCAGCGACGCGGTGGCCGGATTCGCGCTCAGTATCGCGCGCAGCGCGGCCCGCTCGACGGTCGAGAGCTTGCGCGGCCGCGGCCAGGTAAAGCCGCGGCGTTCGCCCGCGAGGCGGAACCCGGCGTCGTCGCTCATCCCCTGCGACACGGGTGCCGGTGCGATGGTGGGTGCCGGTGCGACGGCGGATGCCGGGCGCGCGGCCGGGGCCGACGCTGGCGCCGGCGCGGCGGGCGTCGCGGCGCCCGGCGTTGCGGCATTGAGCGGCGGAAGCGGACCGAAGCCGTCGTCGTAATGGACGTCGTGGTGCGGCGCAGCGCCCTCGACGGCCGGCTGCGGCGCGGCGGGGGCGGCGCCCGGTGCGGCCGGCGCCGGCACGGCGGTCGCGCCCGGCCGCGTGGCGTCGCCCGCCCAGTTCAGCAGCGGACTCCTGACGGCGGCGGTGCCGCGCGTCGGGAACACGCGGACCCGGCGCAATCCCCGGTCGCTGAGCCCCGACAGCGACACGTACGGACTGTCGGCATTCGGCAGGACGTCGACCGTCCACGCATCGGCAGCGGGCGACGCCGCGGTGGCGAGGCCGAACCACATCCGGCTCGCGCCCGCGAAGCGCGCCAGCACCGCCGGCGGCACCATGAACACCGCTTCGCCGCGCGGGATCGCCAGCAGGCCGTCCTCGCGGCTGGTATAGAACGTCGACGACGTGCGCCCGTCCTTGCGCGTGAACAGCGCGGGATCGGTGGCGATCACCAGTTCCGCGACGCACGGCGCGTGGCCGACGCGAATCGTGAAGCCCAGCATCGGGAAGCGGTCGGTCAGGACCATGCGGTTGGGATGGAGTTGCGCTGCCATGTCGTGTCCTCAGCTCTGGTTTTGATCGGGCTCGTCGTGACGGCCGCCGAGCATCGGCTTGCTGCGCGCATCGATCGCGCGCCGTTCGAATTCCTGCGGGGGAAGCATCTCCAGATCCGGTTCCGGGTCGCCGATGTCGGGGATTTCGTGGTGCGTCGCTTCGAACTGGGCGATCGCGCGCGCCAGCAGTTGCGCCAGCAGCTTCGCATGCACCGGGCTGATCGCGACGCGGCTCATCAACTGGACGTTGCCGGACTGCGGCTCGACCTGCCCGGCATCGATCAGGAACTCGAACGCGTTGTGCCCGACCTCGAAATAGTTCGCATAACTGGCGAGCAGCGGCCGTGGCTGGCCGGCCGGCTGGGCCGGCTCCGGCGGGGCGTCCTGGCTTGGCTCGATGACGTGCACGACGGCCTCCTTGCATGGCGACGGGCGGTCTGTCCGTTCTGCTTCGCAAGGAGCGGGCCAACGCGGGCGGGCCGGCGCAAGCGCATGATTTGCCGTGGAATTTCCCGGCCGGAGCGGGATTCGGGAACGCTGCCGGGCTGTACCATGTGACAGCCCGGCTGTCACACCGATGCAGTGTTGCCGGCGTCCAGGTTGTACTTGGCCAGCTTGCGGTACAGCGTCATGCGCGACCAGTTCATCTGGCGCGCCGCTTCCATCTTGTTCCAGTTGGTCTGGCGCAGCACCGAGACCAGCCGCTCGCGCTCATGCTCACCGGCCGAAAAATCCTGCAGGAACAGGCGCCGGAATGCCGGCGGCAGGTCGCCCAGCCCGAACGGGCGCCCTTCGGGCGCATCGATGAACAACGCTTCGACCAGGTTGCGCAACTCACGCACGTTGCCCGGCCACCGGTAATGCCGCATGCATTCGAGCAGCGCCGGATCGGGCCGCCCCACCCGCATCGCCCGCTGCAGGTTGTGTTCGGCGACGAAGTGATCGACGATCGGCGCGATGTCCTCCGGCCGTTCGCGCAGCGGCGGTATCTCGATGCGCGCGACGTTCAGGCGATAGAACAGGTCGGCACGGAAACGGCGTTCCTCGACCAGGTCCTCCAGTCGTTCGTTGCTCGCCGCCACGATCCGGACATCGACCGGGCGCCGGCGCAGCGAGCCGACCGGCATCACCGTGCGGTCCTCGAGCAGGCGCAGCAGCTTCGCCTGGACGGCGACCGGCATCTCGCTGACTTCGTCGAGGAACAGCGTGCCGCCGTCGGCCTCGACGAAGCGGCCGGGAAACGCGTGCTGGGCGCTGGTGAACGCGCCGCGCTCGTGGCCGAACATCTCGGATTCGAACAGGCTGTCGGGCACCGCGGCGCAGTTCACCGCGATGAACGGCTTGTCGGTCCGGGTGCTGAGGCGATGGACGGCGCTGGCGACGCGCTCCTTGCCGGTGCCGGTTTCGCCGGTCACGAGCACTGTCGTATCGGTGCGCGCGACCTTCGCCAGATAGCGGCGCAGGTCGGTCATCGCCGGGCTCGAGCCGTGCAGCCCGAGTGACGTCGCGTGAATGCCTCCGGTCGTGCTCATGCGCGCGCCGCTCGGCTAACAAACCGTTGACGGATGACGCGCAGCCCCGATTTTCATCGCCACTTCCCCCGTTGGATGTTGAGG
The DNA here is from genome assembly GCF_905339865.1 of Burkholderia sp. BCC1993. Taxonomy (NCBI): domain Bacteria; kingdom Pseudomonadati; phylum Pseudomonadota; class Betaproteobacteria; order Burkholderiales; family Burkholderiaceae; genus Burkholderia; species Burkholderia sp. BCC1993. The sequence goes on from NZ_CAJPGZ010000016.1 coordinate 187,038, forward strand.
AACAAGGCAAGCATCCTCTATGGCGATTGTCGGCACGCGTTTAATTAGTACTGTGATGCGTGTTGAATGGAGAGCCGCGTGTCACGGCGCCGGCCGATAACCAGTGTAGTTTCAATATCGGGATTCGTACAACCTGCCGACTACGCAATAACAAATATGTCATTTCACGCATTTTCATCAATTCATCCGCAATCGGGATGACGAACGGAAAGCCCGTCGCGGAATTCGGAGAATGCGTGTCGTTCACGAAGCGGGATCGGTGACTTCGCCAGTCGCGTACGTCGGTTGCGGTGAGGATGTGGCGCACGCGTCTGATGCGCGCGGAGACGGCGAGCCGCGTCGGGTTTCCGTGCCGCTCGATCGGCATGAACTGCCCGAGCGTCGAAACCCGAACCCGCAGCCTGCCGCCTCGCTGACGCATTCGCGTACGCTGCCATCGTCAATCGCGCAGATAGCCGTCGGTCGCCGGGTCCCGCATCCGGAACGACGCGAGCGCGGCAATCGCACCCAGTGCACTCACGTACCAAAAGAATGCGGATTCGATACCGGCTGCCTTCAACGAAAGCGCCGCATACTCCGCCGACCCGCCGAATGCCGCATTGGCAATCGCGTAAGGCAACCCGACACCGAGCGTCCGCACTTCCGCCGGAAACATCTCGGCTTTCACGAGACCGCTGATCGAGGTGTACAGGCTCACGACCGCCAGCGCGGCGAGAATCAGGACGAAAGCCCACAGTGGATCGTGGACGGACTTCAGCGCCACCATCACCGGAACCGTGCCGACCGTTGCGCCGACGCCGAACATCAGCATCGACGCCCGGCGCCCGATCCGGTCGGACAGCGCGCCGAACGCCGGCTGCATCACCATGAACACGACGAGCGCGGCGGTCATGATTGCACTCGCGGTCTTCGCCTGCATTCCGACGGTGTTGACGAGGTACTTCTGCATGTAGGTCGTAAACGTGTAGAACACCAGCGAGCCACCGGCAGTGAAACCCAGTACCGTTACCACGGCCCGGCCGTGCCCGCGCAGTCCTTTCAGCGTGCCCGCATCGGCCCGGTTGCGCGCATGCGCGGTCGTGGTCTCGTCGAGCGAACGACGCAACCTCATCGCGACAACCGCGCCGAGTGCACCCAGCGCAAACGGAATGCGCCAACCCCATGCGATCAGCTGATCGTGCGAAAGCCACTGCTGAAGCGCGACTACCACGACCAGGGCGAGCACCTGCCCGCCGATCACGGTCACGTACTGGAACGACGCGAAAAAGCCGCGCCGTCCCGGCTCGGCGATCTCGCTCATGTAGGTCGCGCTGGTGCCATATTCCCCGCCGACCGATAGCCCCTGCATGCAACGCGCGGCGAGCAGCAGCGCCGGCGCGAGCGCGCCGACTTGCGCGTACGTCGGCAGCACGGCGATCGCCAGCGACCCGCCGCACATCATCAGCACCGACAGGACCATCGCCCGCTTGCGGCCATGGCGATCGCCGATGCGCCCGAACAGCCAGCCGCCGACCGGGCGCATCAGAAAGCCGGTCGCGAACACGCCGGCCACATTGAGCAGCTGCGTCGTCCTGTCACCGGCAGGAAAGAACGCATGCGCAAAGTACAACGAGCAGAACGAATAGACGAAGAAATCGAACCACTCGACCAGGTTGCCCGACGAAGCGCCGACGATCGCCCGAATGCGTCGCCGGGAATCCGCTGGCGCGCCGACCGCGTTCGGCCGCAGGGTATTGGTTTCCATTGCTTGGTGTCTCCAGATCCATGTTGTCCCGCGGTCCGGTCTGATGCCGCGTCGGGAGGATTTGCGTACCGCTGCTAGCGCATCACGAACGGATTCCCCGTCGGCGCGCCCGTGTTGATCCACACGCTCTTCGTCTGCAGGTATTCGTCGATCGCGCCGATGCCGTTCTCGCGTCCGAGCCCCGAATCCTTGTAACCGCCGAACGGCGACATGAAGCTCACCGCGCGATACGTGTTCACCCACACGGTGCCCGACTCGATGCGCTCGGCCATCCGGAACGCGCGGCCGATGTCGCGCGTCCACACGCCCGCGCCGAGCCCGAAGCGCACGTCGTTCGCGAGCGCGACGGCCTCCTCTTCCGTATCGAAGCGGATCACCGACAGCACCGGCCCGAATACCTCTTCCTGCGCGATGCGCATGTCGTTGCGCACGCCGGTGAAGATCGTCGGCTCGACGAACCAGCCGTTGCCGCATTCGGCACGCGCCGCCGCGTGGCCGCCGAGCGCGAGCTGCGCACCTTCGTTGCGTGCAATGTCGATGTAGCTCAGCACCTTGTCGTATTGCGCCCGCGTCGTGACGGGGCCGACCTGCGTGCCCGCATCCATCGGGTCGCCCATCCGCGCGGTGCGTGCGAGCGCGACCACGCGTTCGACGACCTCGTCGTGGACTCGCGCTTGCACGAGCAGCCGCGAGCCCGCGATGCAGGTCTGGCCGGTCGCGGCGAAGATGCCCGATACCGCGCCGTTCACCGCATCGTCGAGATTCGCATCGTCGAACACGATGTTTGGCGACTTGCCGCCGAGTTCGAGGCTCACGTGCTTGAAGTCGCGCGCGGCCTGCTCGTTGATGCGGCGCCCGGTCGAATCGGCGCCGGTGAACGTCACCTTGCGCACCAGCGGATGCGCGACCAGCGCACTGCCGACTTCGTTGCCGAAGCCGGTCACGACGTTGACCACGCCGCGCGGAAAGCCGACCTCGTGCAGCAACTCGACGAACTCGAGCGTCGACGCCGACGTGAACTCGGACGGCTTGATCACCGCCGTGCAGCCGGCCGCGAGCGCGGGCGCGAGCTTCCACGCGAGCAGCATCAGCGGCGAATTCCACGGCGTGATGATCGCGACCACGCCGAGCGGCTCGCGTCGCGTGAAATTGAAGTAGCCAGGCTTGTCGAGCGGGATCACGTCGCCCTGGATCTTGTCCGCGAGGCCGCCGTAATAGCGATACCACTGCGGCAGATACGTGAGCTGACCGCGCATCTCCGCGTACAGCTTGCCGTTGTCGCGCACCTCGATCGCGGCGAGGCGCTCGGCGTGCTCGGCGATGCGGTCGGCGAGCCGGCACAGCAGCTGGCCGCGCGCGGTCGCGGACATCTCGCGCCATGCGCCGGCGACGAACGCACGATGCGCGGCGCGCACCGCGACATCCGCATCGGCCTCGTTGCCGCGCGCCAGCTCGGCCCACGGCTGGCCGGTAAACGGATTGTCTGTGTTGAACCATTGACGGCTGTCGGGCTCGTGCCGTTCGCCGTCGATCAAGTGAAGGTAGCGTTGCATGTCCGGCTCGCTGAAATCGGTGTGAATCGCCCGGACCGCTACCGGATGCACGCATTCGGCAGCGGTCCCGGCACGGCGGTCGCCGCCGTTCGACGGGAACGACGAGATTGCGTCGAACGACGGCGTGTGAAGCGCGCTCAGAACGGCGCGTAACCGAGTGCTTCGCGGAAGCGGTTCTTCACGTACACGCCGTCGCGCGGCGGCAGCGCGCGCGGCGGCTCGTCCGCGCGGATGTGAACCTGGGCAAACACCGGCCCGCTGCGCGCATTCACGCGCTCGACGATCTGCGTGTAGTCGCGCGCGTCGCGTACCGCGAACGAATCGGCGAGCCCGAAGCCCTTCGCGACCGCAACGAGATCGGTGCCGAGGCTCGAATGGCTCTGCTGCATGCCGGTTTCGCCGTAATGACCGTTATCGAGCACGACGATCGTCAGGTTGTTCGGCTGCTTCGCTCCGATCGTCCCGAGCGCGCCGATCCCCATCAGCTGTTCGCCGTCGCCGGTCACGACGATGACCGGCTTCTCCGGCTGCGCGAGCGCGAGGCCGAGACCGAGCGCCGCCGCGCCGCCCATCGCGCCCCACAGATAGAAATTGCCGACGCGATCGCCCGCCGCGAACACGTCATACGAGGCCGAACCGAGGCCGCTGACGACGAGCGCGTCCGGCGCGCCGGCCAGCAAGTTCCGGACGAACGCACGGCGCTCGATGGTCTGGTTTTGTTGCTCGCTCATTATTTCCGCTCCCACTTCTTGCGACCGATCAGGCTCTGCGACAGCAGCACGGCAACCTGCTCGCCGGCTTCGAAGGCGGCGTCGAACCCCGCACTGACGATTTCCTCGACGTCCTCCGGGCGGTCCGCGCGCAGCACCGTGATGCCCATCAGTTCGAGCGCGGCCTGCGTCGTCTTGCCCATCGGACCCTGCCACGGATTGAATTCCGCGTATTCGCCGCGCATCGTCACCAGCGTGAAGAACGGAAAATTGCAACTGCGTAACAGCGAGAACATGTTCACGCAATTGCCAACGCCGCTGCTCTGCATCAGCAGCACCGCGCGCTGGCCGCCGAGCCATGCACCGCTCGTCAGCGCCACGCCTTCCTCCTCGGTGGTCAGCGCGATGGCTGCGATTTCATCGTCCGCGATCGCGCTGCGGATCACCTGCGTATGTCCGGCGTCCGGCACGTAGGCGATCTGCTTCACGCCGCCGGCCTTCAGAACGGAAAAGATGGACGTCTGCCATGCCGGCTCATGTCCCGTTGCGGTACTCATCGGTTGCGCTCCTTCACGAAGTTGTTTCAGGAATCATAAAATGCGATTACTCTCACGCAGAAATAGAGTTTCCTGATACACGGATCACGATTCGGCATGGACATCAAGCAATTGCGCGCGCTGCTGGCCGTCGCGGAAACCGGCAGCGTCACGCGGGCAGCCGACGTGCTGCACATCGTGCAGCCCGCCGTGTCACGCCAGTTGAAGCTGCTGGAGGAGGACGTCGGGATCGCGCTGTTCGAGCGCGGTCGATACGGGATGGAGCTGACGGAATCCGGCGAGATCCTGGTCGAGCATGCGCGGCGCGCGCTGCTCGAGCTCGACCGCGCGCGGGCGGAAATCCAGCCGTCGGACGCGCGGATCTCCGGCATCGTGACGATCGGCCTGCTGCCGAGCACGGCCGACCTGCTGGCCAGCCCGCTGCTGACCGCCGTGAAGGCGCGGCATCCGTCGGTCAGCCTGCGGGTGTCGGTCGGCTACGCCGGCCATTTGCGCGACTGGCTCGAAGCCGGGGAAATCGACGCGACGCTGCTGTACAACCCGAAAGCCACGCCGACCATCCAGGTGCAGCCGCTGCTCGGCGAGAGCCTGTGCGTCGTCGGGCCCCGCTCGTCGGACCTCGCGCCCGACCGGCCGCTCGCGCTCGCGGACATCGCCGCATGGCCGATGATCCTGCCGAGCGCGCCGCACGGCATCCGCAACATGCTGGAGCAGGCGCGCCCGGGCGCCGGCGCGACGCTCGACGTCGTTGCGGAAACGAATGCGATGAGCGTGCAGAAGAGTCTCGTCGCGCGCGGGCACGGCTTCACGATTCTGCCCAGCATCGCGGTCACGGAAGATATCGCGCGGGATGCGCTGCGCGCGGCGCCGCTGTCCGATCCGGGGCTGCAGCGCACGATCGTGCTGGCGTTGCCGAATACACGCCGGATCGCGGCGGCCGTGCGGGCGGTTACCGCGCTGCTCGTCGACGAGATGCGCGCCGCGGTCGAACGCGGCGACTGGCCGTCCGCGCACTGGCTCGCTGACTGAACCCGCGCAGGTCGCCCGTCACGACGGCGCGGATTCGCCTTCGCGCAGCGTGATGCCCGTCCACGCGCCGCTTGCGGCCAGTTCGCCGATCAACTCGACGATCGCTTGCCGCACGGCGAGCGCGGCAGAATTGACGGGAGACGTGTTCGACCAGCACAGGCTCGCGGGCCGGCGGATCTCCGGCTCGACGATCCGGCGCATCTTCGGCCGGCTGGACGGCTCGCGCGACGCCAGCGCGGACGCCGGCAGGATCGTGCACGCGAGACCCGACTGCGCGAGCGAGATCATGGTCGGCAGCGAGTCGATATCCGCGATGATGTTGAGCGGCACCTCCTCGCGCGCGAACGTTCGTTCGAGCAGCAGGCGCAGCCCGTTCTGCACGCCCGGCGCGACGAGCGGCACGCCGGCGAGCGACGCGAGCGGGCAGGTCCGCGCGCGCGACGGCACCGCGCCGCCCGGCTCGCCGAGCAGGTGCAGCACCTCGTCGAACAGCGGCATCGCGGTGATGCCGGTCGTGTTGGATTCGCGGAACAGGATCGCGAGGTCGAGCCGCCCGTTCGCCAGCAGCTCGTTGATGAAGCCGCTCATGCTCTCGATGTACTGCAGCCGGATGCCCGGATAACGCGCCCTCACGCGCTCGAACAGCGGCACCGCGAGGATCGACGTCATCGTGGTCGGGAAACCCACCGCGACCGTGCCCGACTCGCTGCCTGCGCCTTCCCGCACTTCCTGGCGCAGCTGCTCCATCTGCCGGAGCACGAGCCGCGCATGGCGGTACAGCGCCTGCCCGGCCGCGGTCGGCTTCACGCCCTGCGGGCTGCGCACCAGCAGCGTGACGCCGATGTCGCCCTCGAGCTTCGCGATCTGCTGGCTCAGCGACGGCTGCGCGACGAACAGTTTTTCGGCCGCTTTCCCGAGGCTCCCGTATTCCACGATGCTGACGAAGTAACGGAGCTGGCGGATGTCCATGGCGGTTCGGTCGATGCGAAAGCCATAGGATACCCCTATGACCGGTACATTCAAACGGTATTTCCGCCGCGCCTGCGCTTCACCTAAAGTCACTTCATGCCAAGTCAGAACAGCCGGCCCGCCCGGCGATGGAGGTGACAGTGAATGCTCCCCGGTCGCATGCCAGCGACGATGCCCAACAGGTCGCGACCGACCTGATCAGCGCCGAACGTGCGGTCGCCTTCGCGGCCACGCTCGACCATCCGGTCGTTCCCGCCGTGGGCGACGCGTTGCTGCCCGCCTGGCACTGGCTGTATTTCTGGTCGATCGCGCAGCAGGCCGAGCTCGGCCCGGACGGCCATCCGCGCAAGGGCGGCTTCCTGCCGGATCTCGGGCTGCCGCGGCGCATGTGGGCCGGCGGCCGGCTGACGTTCGAACGCCCGCTGACGATCGGCGCGATCGCGACGCGCACGTCGCGCGTGCTGTCCGTCGAACGCAAGGAAGGCCGCACCGGCACGCTCGGCTTCGTCACCGTCGAGCACGTGATCGAATCCGCGGGTGAAGTCGCGATCCGCGAGGAACACGACATCGTCTATCGCGGCGCGGCCGCGCCCGGCGCCGCCGCGCCCCCGCCGAAGGCCGCGCCCGACGCCGCGCAATGGCAGCGCGACATCACGCCCGACGAAGTCATGCTGTTCCGCTATTCCGCGCTGACCTTCAACGGCCATCGCATTCACTACGACCGCACCTACGTGCGCGACGTCGAAGGTTATCCGGACCTCGTCGTGCACGGCCCGCTGATCTCGACGCTGCTGCTCGACCTCGTGACGCGCTCGCTGCCCGGCGCGACGATCGTCGAATACGCGTATCGCGCGGTGCGGCCGACCTTCCTCGGCGACACCTTCAGCGTGTGCGGCCGCCTCGCCGACGACGGCAAGACCGTCGACCTCTGGGCAAAAGATCACGACGGCTGGCTGACCATGTCCGCGACCGCGACCCTCGCATAGCGCCCATTCCAGGCATTCCCCGATACGAAACATGAATCCGACCGACGCGTACCAAGACATTCGCGAAGCCGTTCGCGACCTGTGCGGCGAATTTTCCGCCGAATATTTCCGCAAGATCGACGAGGAACGCGGCTATCCCGAAGCGTTCGTCGATGCGCTGACGAAAGCCGGCTGGCTCGCCGCGCTGATTCCGCAGGAATACGGCGGCTCGGGCCTCGGCTTGACCGAGGCATCGGTGATCATGGAGGAAATCAACCGTGCGGGCGGCAACTCCGGCGCGTGTCACGGCCAGATGTACAACATGGGCACGCTGCTGCGCCACGGCTCGACCGAGCAGAAGCAGCGCTATCTGCCGAAGATCGCGAGCGGCGAGTTGCGCCTGCAGTCGATGGGCGTGACCGAACCGACCACCGGCACCGACACGACCAAAATCAAGACGACGGCGGTACGCAAGGGCGATCGCTACGTGATCAATGGCCAGAAGGTGTGGATCTCGCGCGTGCAGCACTCCGACCTGATGATCCTGCTCGCGCGCACCACGCCGCTGTCGGACGTGCAGAAGAAGTCGGAAGGAATGTCGATCTTCATCGTCGACCTGCATCACGCGATCGGCAACGGGATGACGGTGCGCCCGATCCCGAACATGGTGAACCACGAGACCAACGAGCTGTTCTTCGACAACCTCGAGATTCCCGCCGAGAACCTGATCGGCGAGGAAGGTCGCGGCTTCAGGTACATCCTCGACGGACTGAACGCCGAGCGCACGCTGATCGCGGCCGAATGCATCGGCGACGGCTACTGGTTCGTCGACAAGGTGTCGCAGTACGTGAAGGATCGCGTCGTGTTCGGCCGCCCGATCGGCCAGAACCAGGGCGTGCAGTTCCCGATCGCCCGCTCGTTCGTCAACGTCGAGGCGGCGAGCCTGATGCGCTTCGAGGCCGCGCGCCGGTTCGACGCGCACGAGACGTGCGGCGCGCAGGCGAACATGGCGAAGCTGCTCGCGGCCGATGCGTCGTGGGAAGCCGCGAACGCGTGCCTGCAGTTCCATGGCGGCTTCGGCTTCGCGTGCGAATACGACGTCGAGCGCAAGTTCCGCGAAACGCGCCTGTACCAGGTCGCGCCGATCTCGACGAACCTGATCCTGTCGTACGTCGCCGAGCACATCCTCGGCCTGCCGCGTTCGTTCTGACGGGAGTGACGAACATGCGCCCACTGGAAGGCATCAAGGTCGTCACGTTCGAGCATGCGATCGCCGCGCCGTTCTGCACGCGCCAGCTCGCCGATCTCGGCGCGCGCGTGATCAAGGTCGAACGGCCGGGCGTCGGCGATTTCGCGCGCGGCTACGACGAACGCGTGTCGGGGCTCGCGTCGCACTTCGTGTGGACCAACCGCTCGAAGGAAAGCCTCACGCTCGACGTCAAGCAGCCCGCGGCGCTCGAGGTCGTGCACAAGCTGCTCGCGGATGCCGACGTGTTCGTGCAGAACCTCGCACCCGGCGCGACGCAGCGGCTGGGTCTCGACTACGACACGCTGCGCGAGCGCTATCCGCGGCTGATCGTCTGCGACATTTCCGGCTACGGGCTCGACGGGCCGTTCCGCGACAAGAAGGCGTACGACCTGCTGATTCAAAGTGAATCCGGATTCCTCAGCATTACCGGCGCCGACGGCGAGCCGGCCAAGGCCGGCTGCTCGATCGCCGATATCGCCGCCGGCATGTATGCATATACGAACATCCTCGCCGCGCTGATCGAGCGCGGACGCACCGGGCGCGGCCGGCACATCGACGTGTCGATGCTCGAAAGCATGGTCGAGTGGATGAGCTATCCGCTCTACTACGCGATCGACGGCCAGTCGCCGCCGCGGCAGGCCGGCGCATCGCACGCGACGATCTTTCCGTACGGCCCGTTCAGGGTCGGCGACGGCAACACCGTGATGCTGGGCCTGCAGAACGAGCGCGAATGGAAGCGCTTTTGCGAGACCGTGATCGGCATGCCCGAGCTGGCGGCCGACGAGCGCTTCGGGTCGAACAGCCGCCGCGTCGCGAATCGCGACGCACTTGCGGCCATCATCGTCCATGCGTTCTCGACGCTGACGTCCGCCGACGTGATCGACCGGCTCGAGCAGGCCGGCATCGCGAACGCGCGGATGAACGACATGCACGGCGTCTGGACGCATGCGCAACTCGCCGCGCGGCATCGCTGGACGCGGGTCGACACGCCCGCCGGCGAGATTCCCGCCCTGCTGCCGCCCGGCGTCGCGCCGGGCGACGATCCGCGCATGGACCCGGTGCCGGCGCTCGGCCAGCATACCGACGCCGTGCTGCGCGAGCTCGGCTATGCCGATGAACAGATTCACACGTTGCACGCATCCGGTGCCGTCTGACCGGGCCTTGCCGCGCTGATCGAAGCGCGCCCCTCACCCACGTTTCGAAGCGTCTCCGCGTCCGGCCACGGACGCGAGAGCGCCACATGACTGGAGACATCATGGCGAACACCGTCAATGCCGCCGGCCGGCTCGACCGGCTGCCGATTTCAAGGTTTCACTGGAAGATTCTCGGACTGATCGCCGGCGGCGCGTTCCTCGACGCGTTCGATATCTATCTCGCCAACGGCTCGGTCGCGGCGATGGTCAAGGAGGGATTCACCGACCTGCGACATGGCGCGATGTTCGTGTCGTCGACGTTCGTCGGGATGATGATCGGGGCGTTCGTCGCGGGTTACGTCGGCGACCGGCTCGGGCGGCGCTATTCGTATCAGCTCAATCTGGCGGTGTTCGGGCTGGCTTCAATCGCCGCATGTTTCGCGCCCGATATCGAATGGCTGATCGTGCTGCGTTTCATCATGGGGATCGGGCTGGGCGCGGAACTGGTCGTTGCGGCCGGGACGCTCGCCGAGTTCGTGCCGCCCGAGACGCGCGGCAAGTGGGTGTCGCTGCTCGCGATCATCACCAACAGCGGGCTCTTCGCGGCGCTGGCCGCGGGGTACTGGATCATTCCCTATCTCGGCTGGCGGTACATGTTCGCGTTGGCTGGCGTCGGCGCGCTGGTCGTCTGGTTCATGCGCAAACGGATGCCGGAGTCGCCGCGCTGGCTCGAATCGGTCGGGCGGCTCGACGAGGCCGAGGCGACGCTCGCCGCGATCGAGCAGGAGGTCGGCCGGCAGGTCGGCACGCTGCCGCCCGTGCGGCGCACCGTCGACCTGCATGTCGGCAAGGTGCCGCTCGGCGTGCTGTTTTCGAAGGGGATGCGGGGCCGGACGATCGTCGCGGCGTTGACCGCGATCGGTGTGAACGTCGGGCTCTACGGCTTCATTGCGTGGCTGCCGACGTTCTTCGTCACGGAGGGATTGTCCGTCGTCAAGTCGCTCGGGTTCGTGTTCCTGATGTCGATCGGCTCGCCGGTCGGCGGGTTGATCGGCTATCTGATCGCGGATCGGATCGGGCGGGCCAAGGGCATCGTGATCGCGTCGATTCTCAGCATCGCGCTCGGCTGGCTGTATGTGTCGCTGCGAGATACCACCGCGATCATCGTGGTCGGCTTCTGTCTCGTCAGCGCGATCTACACGATCACGACGCTCGGGCTGTTCGGCTACATTCCCGAACTGTTCCCGACCGAAGTGCGGCTGCGCGGCACCGGTGTCGCGGGAATGTGCGGACGGATGTCGTCGATCGGCACGCCAGCGCTGGCCCTGGCGCTTTACCAGGCGTTCGGCGTATCGGGCGTGATCGCGATGGTCAGCGCGACGCTCGGCGTGCTGTGTGTCGCGATCGGGCTGCTGCGCGTCGAAACCGGACGGCAGGCGCTGGAGGAAGTCGCGCCGGGGACGCACGACGCGGAAGACGCCGCGGTCCACTCCGGCGTCAGGCAAGCCTGATTGCCGGCGGGCGGGCCGCGGCGAACATTCAGCGCTCGCGGCGAGCGGCGGTGCGACGGCCCGGACAAGCAAGGGTTCCGCGTGGATTTCCTCTGATCTCCGCGTTCGCCCCTTCTTCAAGCGCACCCGCATGTTGAACGACTGCACTGCCGCGACAATCGCGCGTCAGACAGCAAGGTTCAAGCTCGCCGTGGCGCGCGAAGGTCCGCCCCGTCCATATGCCTGTGACGCACATACGCGCACATACGCTCACGTAGCGCGCCGCCGATGCTGACATAAAATAGAAGCTATTCCTGACTGAAAAAGGGGGCCGACATGAGGCGCCTCTATTTCCTCGTACCCGACACGCAGATGGCGAAGGCGATCGTGGATGACTTGCTGCGCGCGCGCATCATCTGGCGCCATATCCATGTCCTCGCCAACCACAGTGTCACGCTCGAAGAGTTACCCGAAGCGTCCTTGCTGCAAAGCAGCGATGTCGTGCACGCGCTGGAGCGTGGCGTCGCACTCGGCGGCGCGACGGGCGCGCTGATCGGCCTCATCGCGCTTGTGTTCCCGCCTGCCGAGCTCGTGATCGCAGGCGGCGCCGTCGTCGCATTGACGGTGGCGGGTGCGGGCTTCGGGGCGTGGACGGCCGCGATGATCGGCATCGCCGAGCCGAACGCGCGACTCGAGCGATTTCGGGAGGCGATCAAGGAAGGCCAGATCCTGATCATGGCCGACGTGCCGGCATTGCGAGAGCAGGAAATCGAGCAGATGATCGCCCAGCATTTTCCGAAGGCGGATCTGGAGGGCGGCGAGCCTACGTCACCGGTTTTTCCCTGACACGCGGAAACCGGCATGCACGGCGCCTGGGGCCGCCCCGCATCGAGCGGGTCGGCAGCAGGCAAGGGTGAAATCGGCATCCGTCCACACTGAAGATTTGTCGGAGTACTTACTTTACCCTGGCACGCCGGCACGAGGACCATTCGTGACGGCCTCCCTGTCCTTTTGGCGTTGCATCCAGTCAGATGCCCGTGACCGCGCAACGCCACGGCCTCCGTTCCCCTGTCGCGCCGCCGACACCCGCCGCACGCTGATCCAGAACGGAACGCCGAACTGCCATACGACGCGCAGGGTTTTTGCACCTTGCGTTGCCCCCCATATCTGCCATTCTGAATCGAATAGCCGACGAATTTCCGACGCGCGTGGCGCGTGCTGAACCCGAGTGCCGAAGCTGAACCGTCAGCAAGGAGGTCGTATGGAACTGCACATTCAATCGCACCATTGGCAACGGCGCATGCCGGACTGGCTCGCCGCGGCCGTGGCCGGGCTTGCGGGCGGCGCCCTGGTGATCGTGCTCGAATTCTTCTGGTCGACCATGGTGCTCGATGAAAGTCCGTGGCAGCCGACCCACAAGATCGCGGCGATGGTGATGGGCCGTGGCGCGCTCGAACAGATGTCGGTGTTCAGCTTCAGCATCGTGGGAATGGCACTGCTGTTGCACTACGTGCTCGGCGCCATCATGGGGATGATCCTCGCCGCGATCATGGCGCCGTTCCGCTTCGATTCGAGCGTCGGCATGGAGGCCGTCATCGGGCTGGCTTTCGGGATCGTCGCGTACGTATGGAACTTCTACGTGATGACCGCCGTGTTCCCATGGTTCATCTCGGAGCGGGGATCCGGACCGTTGCTGGCCAACCTGCTGTTCGGCGTGGTCACCGCCGTCGTCTACGGCATGCTCGAACGGCGCAAGCGGAACGCGATGCACTGACGTGCCGTTGCTTCGCGCCGCGCGAGACGGCTGCCTCGACAACCCATGCCGGAGGCGGCCGTTTTGCTTGTCGTCGCGGCAGGCGGCGCCGTCAGTGGTGCGATGCGGGTATGGGGTGCTTCGCTCCTTCCCGTTGCGCCGCCTTGCACGATGCAAGGGAGCAGACTACCTTTTCTTTAGCGCCGCCGACGACGCTTGGCGAATCGGTCCTGGTGCATTGCCGGCAAACAATCACACGAAATGCGGCAAGGCGGCACGACGATGCCAGGAGCGCCGGTTGGCGGCTCCGGCGAGTGACGCGCGGCGAGGCGGCTCATGGTGCTTGCGATTGCCCTGATCGTGATCATCGCATTGGCGGTGGGGTTTCACTTTGCCAGTCCCTGGTGGATCACGCCGATCGCGTCGAACTGGGTGCGCATGGACGACATGCTGACGATCACGCTCGTCATCACCGGCGCATTCTTCATCGCCATCAACCTGTTCATCGCGATCGCGCTGATGCGCTACCGCCATCGCGGCGGGCATCGCGCGGCCTACGAGCCGCACAACAGGCGGCTCGAATGGTGGCTGATCGGCCTGACCGCCGTCGGCGTGGCGGCGTTGCTGGCACCCGGTCTGTTCGTCTACGCGGACTACATCCGGCCGCCGCACAACGTGCTGCAGATGGAGGTGCTCGGCCGGCAATGGCAATGGCGCTTCCGCTTCGCCGGCCCCGGCGGCAAGCTGGGCACGACGGACGTGCGCTTCGTCAGCAGCGACAACCCGTTCGGCCTGAACCCCGCCGACCCCAACGGCCGCGACAACCACCTGATCGAAACGCCCGAGGTCCACCTGCCGCTGAACCGGCCGATCCAGGTCCTGACACGATCGCTCGACGTGCTGCACGACTTCTATGTACCGCCGTTCCGTGCGCGCATGAACATGGTGCCCGGCATGGTGACGACCTTCTGGTTCACGCCGACCAAGGCGGGACGTTACGACATCCTGTGCGCGCAGCTCTGCGGGATCGGGCACGCCAGCATGCGCGGCGTGGTGGTGGTGGAAGACGAAGCCTCGTTCTCGCGCTGGCTCGCGCAGCAGACCACCTTCGCGCAGCGGCAGCAGGCCAAGGTGCAGGCCGCGGCGGCAACGCCAGGCGGCAGCGCCCAGGCGCTTGCCGACCAGGGCAAGGCGCTCGCCGCGGCCAAGGGCTGTTTCGCCTGCCATACCGTGGACGGCAGCCCGCGCGTGGGCCCCACGTGGAAAGGCCTGTACGGCAAGACCGAAACGATGGCCGACGGCAGCACCGCGAAGGTGGACGAGGCCTATCTGCGCGCCTTCATCCGCGATCCGGCGGCCCGCGTCGTGAAGGGCTATTCACCCATCATGCCGCATTTCGACCTGAGCGATCAGGAGCTGACCGCGCTGGTGACCTACATCGAATCGCAAGGCGGCCCGGCTGCCGGCAGCACGGCCAACCGCCAACCCTAGCGGAGCAGACGCAATGCCCTACGCGCACCTCGACCACACCCCGAAAAGTTTCTGGACGCGCTATGTCTGGAGCCAGGACCACAAGGTCATCGCCGTGCAGTATGCGCTGACGGCCATCGCCATCGGCCTGGTCGGCCTCGTCCTGTCGGACCTGATGCGGTTGCAGCTCGGCTTTCCCGGCAAGTTCAGCTTCATCGACGCCAACCACTATTACCAGTTCGTCACCATGCACGGGATGATCATGGTGATCTACCTGCTGACCGCGCTGTTCCTGGGCGGCTTCGGCAACTACCTGATCCCGCTGATGCTGGGCGCGCGCGACATGGTGTTCCCGTTTCTCAACATGCTGAGCTACTGGGTCTACCTGGTGGCCGTGCTGGTGCTGGCGGCGAGCTTCTTCGTGCCGGGCGGGCCGACCGGCGCGGGCTGGACGCTGTATCCGCCCCAGGCCATCCTGCCCGGCACGCCGGGCGTCGAATGGGGCATCGTGCTGATGCTCGTGTCGCTGGCGATCTTCATCGTCGCGGCGACCATGGGCGGCCTGAACTACGTCACCACCACGCTGCAGGCGCGCACGCGCGGCATGACGCTGATGCGCATGCCGCTTACGGTGTGGGGCATCTTCATCGCGACCATCATGGCGCTGCTGGCGTTTCCGGCGCTGTTCGTGTCGGCGGTGATGATGCTGCTCGACCGGACGCTCGGCACCAGTTTCTTCATACCGGCCGTGGTGTCGATGGGGCAGTCGCTCAAGCACGCCGGCGGCAGCCCGCTGCTGTTCCAGCACCTGTTCTGGTTCTTCGGGCATCCGGAGGTCTACATCGTCGCACTGCCGGCCTTCGGCATCGCGTCGGACCTCATCAGCACCCACGCGCGCAAGAGCATCTTCGGCTACCGGATGATGGTCTGGGCCATCGTCATCATCGGCGCACTGAGCTTCGTGGTCTGGGCGCACCACATGTTCGTCGCCGGCATGGATCCGTACTTCGGTTTCTTCTTTGCCACCACCACGCTCATCATCGCCATCCCGACCGCCCTCAAGGTCTACAACTGGGTGCTGACGCTGTGGCGCGGCGATATCCACCTGACCGTGCCGATGCTGTTTGCCATCGGCTTCATCAGCACCTTCGTGCTGGGCGGGCTGACCGGGCTCTATCTCGGCAACGTGAGCGTGGACATTCCGCTGTCGAACACGTACTTCGTGGTCGCGCACTTCCATATGGTGATGGCCGTGTCGCCGATCCTGGTGGTGTTCGGCGGCCTTTACCACTGGTATCCGAAGGTGACGGGCCGCATGCTCGACGACAGGCTCGGGCGCGCGCACTTCTGGATCACCTTCCTCGGCACGTACGCGATCTACTTCCCGATGCACTATCTCGGCATCCTCGGCATGCCGCGGCGGTATTACGCGTACGAGGGCTACAGCTTCATTCCGCATTCGGCGCAGACGCTCAACACGTTCATCACCGTCGTCGCGCTGATCGTGGGGGTGGCACAGTTGCTGTTCCTGTACAACCTGGCGTGGAGCCTCGTGCGCGGCAAGCGTGCCGACGGCAACCCGTGGCGGGCCACCACGCTGGAATGGCAGACGCCGCAAACGCCGCCGGTACACGGCAACTGGGGTGCCACGCAGCCGGTCGTCTACCGTTGGGCCTACGAATACAGCCCGCCGGGACAGGAGGACGACTTCGTCCCGCAAAATCAGCCGCCCGCGACGGCGCCGGAGCAGGAACCGGCCCACCCGACGCTTCAACCCGGCGAGGCACGCAAATGACCACGTTGCCGCGCGCCTTCGTTCCCGACACGCCGCCGCCCGTCTTGCCGAATGCGAGCCGCGTCGGCCTGATCGTGTTCATGGCCGTGGCAACGGCCTTGTTTTCATTGCTGCTGCTCGCCTACGGCATGCGCATGCGCGAGCCCGACTGGCAGCCGATCCCGCATCCGGCGCTGCTGTGGTGGAACACCGGCGCGCTCGCGCTGGCCAGCGTCGCCATGCAGCGTGCCCGGCAGCTGACCGGGCATCGCGTGGCGTGGCTGGTGGGCGGCGGCGTGCTGGCCGCCGTGTTCGTGATCGGGCAACTGACCGCCTGGCGCATGCTGTCGGCGGCCGGGCAGACGGTCACCGTCAATCCTTCCAACAGCTTCCTCTACCTGCTCACCGGCCTGCACGGACTGCACGTGCTGGGCGGGCTGGCGGCCTGGGCCGTGACGATCGCGCAACGCCGGCGTGCGGATCCGTTCCGCGCGCAGCGCGCCATTTCTCTGTGCGCCCTCTACTGGCATTTCCTGCTGGCGGTCTGGCTCGTGCTGCTGGCGGCAATGTGGTGGCTCACCCCCGCGGTTGTCGCCGCCATCTGCGGACCGCTGTATGGAGCCGCGCCATGACCTCGCCCCCGCTCCCGCCCGAATCCGCCGCCACCCCGCCCGCCGACGCCGGGCCTGACGGCTGGCGCGGCATCGTCACGGACTGGTCGGCCGACCGCGAAGCCTTCAAGGTGCCGTGGGGCAAGGCGATGATGTGGATCTTCCTGCTGTCGGACACCTTCGTGTTCAGCAGCTTCCTGATCGGCTACATGTCGGTGCGCATGTCGACCACGGCGCCGTGGCCCGACCCGTCCAAGGTGTTCGGGCTCACCGTGGCAGGCGTCGAAGTGCCCTTGCTGCTGATCGCGATCATGACGTTCACGCTGATCACCAGCAGCGGCACCATGGCGATGGCCGTGAATTTCGGCTATCGGCGCAATGCCCGGCGCGCCGCCGCGTTGTTGCTGGCGACCGCGCTGCTCGGCGTGACCTTCGTGTCGATGCAGGCCTTCGAATGGACCAAGCTGATCCTCCATGAAGGCATCCGTCCGTGGGGCAACCCGCTGGGCGCCACGCAGTTCGGCGCATGCTTCTTCATGATCACCGGGTTCCACGGCTTTCACGTGACCTGCGGCGTGATCTACCTGCTGCTGATCGCACGCAAGATCCTGCAGCCGGGGTTCACCGAGCACGGCAACTTCCAGATCGTCGAGATCGCCGGCCTGTACTGGCACTTCGTCGACCTGGTGTGGGTGTTCATCTTCGCGCTGTTCTATTTGTGGTGAGGCAGGCCATGGACCACACCGATCCCGCCGATCGACCCGACGCCGCGCACGGCCAGCAGCACCCGATCGGCATCTACCTGAAAATCTGGGGCCTGCTGTTCGTCCTGAGCACGTTGTCGTACCTGGTCGACTACTTCAAGGTGCAAGGCGTGGTGCGCTGGGTGCTGATCGTCGTGCTCATGATCGCCAAGGCCGGGCTGATCGTGTCGATCTTCATGCACATGATGTGGGAGCGGCTGGCGCTGGTGTACGCGATCCTGATACCGCCGCTGTGCCTGCTGGTGCTCATGGTGCTGATGGCGGCCGAGGCGCATCACACGTTCGGCATGCGGGCGCTCTTCTTTCATTGATCGCGTCACCGGTTCGTTCTTCCGGCGACCAACGCTTCGGATCACGTACGATCCGGCTCGGCTCGAGGAGGGGGATGGGGACAACGCGCGCCTGGCGCGTGCTCGCGTGCAGCCGAACACGTGGAATTAAACGCTGGCCAGCACGCAGACATGTGCGACGAGAGGATGCGCACTGCTGAGAGCAGCGCGCATCCCCCCGGAGGGCGGCGATCAGTAAGCCGCCACCTTTTCGGTATTGCGTCGTTCCACGGACGTCCTGGATTTCGCCACTGCCGTGATGAAGAACATGGTGGCGATGCCACCGGCGATCAGTGCCGGGTAAGCCGCCAGGATCTGGATCAGGGAATACTTCCAGCTCAACGGGCGCCCGACGCCAAGCATTGCCGCATAGAACCACGAGACGGCGGAAATCACGCCCGCGAAAATGGCAACCATGCGCCGTTCGAAGGAAAGCTTCAGCAAGGATCCCGCTTTCCGCAATGCCGGCAGGACCGCGGAGTGCAACGCGATACCGTTGAAGGTCAGCAACGCGACGATGCCGATCTTGGCCTGCAGCTTGGGATTGCCGAGATACCGGAGACCCTGGGTCCGCATATCGAACGCAATGATCGCGATGCCGGTGATCCAGAGAATCGTCAGCGCCCACGTGACGGTGCGCTGCAGGCTGGCCAGATGAACCTGGGCAGGATCGGTAGGCGCGTCGGTATCCAGCAGTTGCCTGACCATCGCAATGTCACTGGTCAGCACGAGACCAATCGCGACACAGCAGGCAATGAGATGAACATAGACGATTCCCATTCGTACGAATTCCATTTTCTGTCCTTTATCGGCGCGGTGCGCAAAGTTAAGTTGTACCGTCGTGAATCTGGGTGAATTCCGTCGATACACATTTAGGATTGCGACGCAAACATCAAAATTCGATCATGGATTCCGCTATCAAGCTGGCTCCAGTTCGGCATGACATGAACAACGTGGTGAGCCCATTCCGGTGCGTCGGGTCGCAACAGGCTGAATGCAGTCGAACCGATACCCATCACGAGTTCGACCACTTGATCAAGCCCGCACGGCGTGCAGACTTGCAGTGTCGGGTGGCTGACCACCCGGTATCCGGCATGCGTGACTTGCAGATTGAAAGGTCGCCCGACTGCCGGATGCTGCTGGGCGACGGGCAAAATTTAAAACAGCGAGCCCTGACGAATCAACCCGACTTGTTACGAAATGCAAAGGACGTAACGAGCGCTAAATGGGCTGAGAGAAGGGTCGGACCGGGCGCAATTTCTGCTGATACGGTGTATGCGGGATTGTTCTGACTTGGATTCTGGCACTTATTGACGGGTCACGTCTTTTTACATTTCGGCAGTAAATACTAAAGGGGTCGCAGTTCGCAATGCATATTGCGAAACTTTCCTATGCTGAATAGGCAAATTCCCGGTCATTCTGGATAATATCGAGCATTGATTTTCTCAGACGAAACGCCGACAGCATCGGGCATTGATGCACCGATCAGTGCCTGAAAATCTGCGCGGTTTGCCGAGCGATCTCCCGTCTCTTCCTTCGCGTCACGCCGTCTGGCGGGGCTGAGCGTCAAACCGGCGGTGCCGGCGCAGACGCCGACAGGGTCGGCACGGCCAAAATCGGATGGCCCGGATTTTTTAGGGTATGGTTCGGCAATAAATCGAAGCGGATCGTGCGATCGGTCGAAAGAATATTTTTGACGACTGGCGACAGGCAAAAATCGCAGACGTCAAAAATCAAAAATACCCTGATCGCCCGAAATCAAACCCATGCCTTGCGAATAACTTTCGATCAAGGTCGAGAAATCCCGCCGGATCGAGATTCGTCGTCGATGGCGGCTGAAGAAGTCGAGCCTCATTCGCAAAGCGCCGCTCATGAGTCGGTTTGAGCGTTCGCCAAACGCCGCTGCAACGTGCGCGCGCGTCGAGCGCGGTCGCCCCTCGGATTGCCTTCCCCCGGCAGTCCCCGTCGAATCCGGGAATAACCGTCGTGTGCTCACGGTATTGCAGGAAACACGAACCGGGTGACCACTATGGACATCATCGACACGGCCCATGCATCGGATACCAAACAGGAATCGCCCCCGGTGCGCACACCGCACCGTGAATCGAAAGTCCGGATGCAATCCGTGCTGCGCGGTTTTCAACTCGGATCGGGCGTGGTGCTGCTGACCTATCTCTTTCTGCACCTGATCAATCACGCACTCGGAATCTGGTCACTCGAACTTGCCGGACGCGGTCTCGTGTTGGCGTTGCGGCTCTGGCGCAGCGCACCGGGGACGTTCGTGCTGTACGGTGCAGCTTCGCTTCATTTTGCGTTGGCGTTGCACACGATATACGGGCGTCGCCACTGGGCACTGCCGCCCGCCGAATGGCTCCGCCTCTGGGCAGGCCTCAGCCTGCCGCTGCTGCTGATCCGCCACGCGGTGACAACCCGGCTCGCCTCCTCGCTCTATGGCTTCGAGCCTGACTACGTGCGTGTCGTCACCGTGCTGCTCACCAGCGGCACACAGGGCCTTCAACTGGCACTGCTCGCGCCCGGCTGGATACACGGATGTCTCGGACTGTGGTTCCGCTTGCGTCACCATCCGTGGGCATGCCGCGTCAAACCCGCGCTGCTGGCACTCGTCGCCCTGTTGCCATTGCTCTCCGCAGCAGGCTTTGTCCATATGATGCGCGTCGTCGAGGCAAAGGGCGCCCTGTTTCTGTCCCCCGATCCGAAACTGGTTTCACACCAGCTCGCCCTTGACGCGTGGCGTCACCACCTCGTCACCCTCTACGTGTGCCTGATCATCAGCGCGTTGATCGCGGGCCTGTTGCGCAACCGCCTTGAACGTCGAAGATTGCAGAATGCATGACGAAGATCGGGAAGATCCGGCGGAGCAGCGGCGGCCGGCACGCCCCATCCTCGGGGATCAGGGTTGACGTTTGCCGCGACCACCAGCGGGTTTCCCGGCCGGCTTGCGTGAAGCCGCAGCCGCCTTGCCGGCGGGTTTGCCGCGAGGCTTTTGCACGCTGAACGGACTACCGCTCAGCACGCTGGCCCCCTTACCCGGGGCGCCGGCACGCCGCCCCTCGGCCTTGCGCTTGCCGTCTCCACCTTGCGGCTTCGGCTTCTTGCCGGCCGCCGGCATGGCACCCGCCCCACCCTGCGGCACCTTGGGCTTCTTCGGCTTTTTGGGCTTCTTGATGATCTGCCCCGTCGCGCTGGTTTCCGGCACGCGGTGTTCGGCTTCGAAACCCGGCTCCTCTTCACGGCGCAGCGTCTGCCGGATCAGCGCTTCGATCGCGGCCAGCTGCGGTGCTTCATCGGCACACACCAGCGACACCGCCACGCCGCTGGCTCCCGCGCGGCCGGTACGGCCAATACGGTGCACGTAGTCTTGCGCCACGATCGGCAGATCCACGTTGATCACCAGCGGCAGGTCGTCGATATCCAGCCCGCGCGCCGCCACATCGGTCGCGACCAGCATCTGCACTTCGCCCGTCTTGAAGCGCTCCAGCGCACGCAGGCGCGCGGGCTGCGGCTTGTCGCCGTGGATGGTGTCGACCGCGTAGCCCGCTTCATCCAGCATCGCCGCCAGGTAATCCACGCCATTGCGGGTCTTGACGAACACCAGCGCGTGGTCCCAGTTGTTCTCGGCCACCAGGTGCATGAAGAGGTCGGGCTTGTTGCGCTTGTCCACCGGCACCACCCACTGCTTGATCTTGCTGGCCGTGACGTTGGGCGGGCTGACGCTGATATCGACCGGGCTGTGCAGAATGGTCGCCGCCATCGCGCGAATATCGTCGGTAAACGTGGCGGAGAACAGCAGCGTCTGGCGCCGGGCGGGCAATGCAGCAAAGACGGCGTCGAGTTCGCGCGCAAAGCCCAGGTCGAGCATCCGGTCAGCTTCATCCAGCACCAGCGCCTGCACCTGATCGAACTGCACCGCGTTCTGCCGGTTGAGGTCCAGCAGACGGCCCGGCGTGGCAACGAGCACATCCACGCCCTTGCGCAGCTTCATCATCTGCGGGTTGATGCTCACACCGCCGTAGGCGGCCAGAAACCGCAAATCGAGGCCCTTGCCGTACGCAATGAAGCTCTGCAGCACCTGTTCGGCCAGCTCACGCGTGGGCACCAGCACCAGGACACGCGCGCGGTTGCTGGACACCGCCGGCCCGTGTTGCACCAGCCGCTGCAACAGCGGCAGCGCGAAACCCGCCGTCTTGCCGGTGCCGGTCTGCGCCGCAGCCATGACGTCCTTGCCACCGAGCACCGCGGGAATCGCCTTGGCCTGCACCGGCGTCGGTGTCTGGTAATTGAGGTCCTGCAGATTACGCAGCAAGGGATCGATCAGGCCAAGCGAGGCAAAAGACATGGACGTGTTCCGGGCTAAAACCGCAATTCTAGCCGTTACCGCCGCGGCGACCGCATTGCGCGGGCCGATCGCCGGGCAGCGTGAGGCGGCGTCACCGGTCCTGTTTCGACGCGCCGCGCGTGAAAGGCTGCGGCCGCCTGCCCGCCGCCTGACGATCGATCATCCAGCCGGGATAGCCGGCAGGCACCGCACTGACGGCATCAAGATGCGCGAGTTCGTCCCCGGTCAGCGCGACCTCGACCGCGCCGAGATTGTCTTCGAGCTGTTCGACCCGTTTGGCGCCGATGATGACGCTCGTGACATGCGGCTTGGCGAGCAACCACGCGAGCGCGATCCGCGCGACCGAGACACCTCGCGCGTCGGCGATAGCGCGCATCGCGGCAACGCACGGCCAGGCCCGCTCGTGATCGACCGGCGGAAAATCGAAATGGCTGCGCCGCGAGCCTGCCTCGGCCGGCGCCCCGGGGCCGAACTTCCCCGAAAGCAGTCCCCCGGCGAGCGGCGACCAGACGAGCAGGCCCATCTGCTCGTCGATCGCGAGCGGCACCAGTTCGTGCTCCACGTCGCGTCCGGCGATCGAATAGTAGGCCTGCAGCGTCTCGAAGCGCGTCGCATGGAGCGCCTGGCTGAGCCCGAGCGCCTTGCCGATCTTTCCGGCGCGCCAGTTCGAGACGCCGACATGGCGAACCAGCCCCTGCCGCGTCAGATCGTCGAGCGCCCGCAGCGTCTCTTCGATCGGCGTGACGGGATCGTTCGCGTGTATCTGGTAGAGGTCGATGTGGTCGACCTGGAGCCGTTCCAGGCTTCTCTGCACGGAATCCATGATGTGGCCGCGCGACGCCCCCTGATCGTTGGGCTTCGGGCCCATCACGCCCGCCGTCTTCGTCGCCAGCACGATCTCGCCGCGCGGGACGCCGAGGTCCCGGAGCGCCTGTCCGACGAGGCGTTCCGATTGACCGAACGAATAGATGTCGGCGGTATCGATGAAGTTGATGCCCTCGGCCAGTGCGCGGGCAATCAGCCGGGTCGCGTCGTCCTGGCCGACCGCGCCGATCGACGCCCACATGCCGGCATCGGCATTGCCGCCCAGCGTCATCGTGCCGAGACACAGCTCGGAGACATACAGGCCGGTGCGGCCCAGTTGCTTGTATTTCATGGCCGTTTCCTCATGGTCGGCTGGAAAGCATGCGGTGGCGTCCGGTCAGGCGCCCCGCACGCCGGGATGTCAGCTGATTCGCGCGCGTGTCCTGCCCGAAACTGTCCGGCGATCGTTGCGACGCGTGCGCCATAGCGGCGTGCCGTCTCGAGATCGCCGGGCGACATCTCGTCGGGCGACGCGTCGGCCGGCGTCTGCGCCATCGGCGCGAGATAGGAGCCCATGCGATTCAGGTCGTCGCGCATCGACGCCTTCACGTTCGCCGGCTTGATGTCCATGCTCACCCAGACACCGCCGTGCTGCCCGGCGAGCAGCACGAAGTATTCGAGCGTATTGAGCTTGTCGCCGTTGACGCTCGCGCTATTGGTGAAGCCGCCGAAGATCTTGTTGCGCCACCGGCCGTCGAACCAGGCCTTCGACGATGCGTCGGCGAACTTCTTGAACTGCCAGCTGGGGCCGCCCATGTAGGTCGGCGAGCCGAACAGGATGGCGTCGGCGCCCGCGAGCGTGTCCCACGCGTCCGGCGCGATGTTTCCGTCGGCGTCGATTGCGACGAGGACGGCGCCCGCGCCCTCGGCGACAGCCGTTGCCATACGCCGGGTATGCCCATAGCCGGAGTGGTAGACGACGGCCGTCTTAACCGGTGCGATGTGTTGTGTCATGGTTGCGCCCTTTCGTTCAGGTGGTCGTCGGGAGACGATATCGGAAAGCACTCTACTGAGTCGCAATTGAGTTATAAATGACGTCCGATTGAACGTTCTGTTACTCGCCGAGTGAACAATGCAAAACCTCGATGCGCTGTTGATCTTTGCCCGTGTCGCCGAAATGACGAGCTTCACGCGGGCGGCCGAAAGCCTGGGCATCCAGAAGGGACGTGTCTCGATGGTGATCCGTCGACTCGAGCGCGACGTGGGCGTTGCACTGTTGCATCGGACGACGCGGAGCGTGCAGCTGACCGAGGACGGACGCGCGTTCTATTCGCGCGCACGGGACCTGCTGGCCGAAGTCCAGGAATTGCAATCGATGTTCTCCGGCAACGGCACGCGACTGCGGGGAAGATTGCGCGTGGACATGCCGACCGAGCTGGCCCGCAGTGTCGTGGTTCCCGCACTCCCGCAACTGATGGCGGCGCATCCGGAGCTGGAACTGGAGCTGTCGAGCACCGATCGGCGTGTCGATCTCGTCCAGGAAGGCTTCGATTGCGTGATCCGTCTGGGCCCGATCGTGGACGAGACGCTGATCGCGCGACCGCTGGGCCGGCTGCGCATGATCAATGCGGCGAGCCCCGGCTACCTGGCGCGATACGGCGTACCGCATACGCTCGACGATCTGCTCGGCCAGGGACACCGGATGGTCCACTACACGCTGACACTCGGCGCGCGTCATCCGGGATGGGAGTACCCGGACGGCAACGGCTATGCATCGCTGCCGTTGCCGAGCGCGATGCAGGTCAACAGCGTGCAGACCTATCACGCTGCCGGGCTGGCCGGCATCGGCTTGATCCAGGCCGGGTATTCAGGGGTCGCGGCTCACATCGAAAGCGGCGCGCTGGTGGAGGTGCTGCCCGATCTGCGCCCGGAGCCGCTGGCCGCGTGGCTCGTCGTGGCCCATCGGCGCAATCTGTCGCCGCGCGTTCGGGCGTTCATGGACTGGATCGAGCGGGTGCTGGAACCGTATTTCGACTGAGAGCGGCGCGGCGGATCGGCTCGGGGGGCATGGCCCGCGGCCGGGAAACCGATGAGGCTGCTCATGCGATTTGGCCGGGCCGCCGACATGGGGCCACTGCAAGCTGCGCCGTAACCGGCGACCTCGCGTCGTGACGCCGCAGCTAATCCTTCGGCGCGGGCGGCAGAGGAATCCAGTGCGTGTACGCCGACTGCAGCAGCGCGACGTCGTCGAATCGAGCGACGACCGCAAATCCTCGTGAATCCCACGCCAACACATTAGACGCCGAGTCCGCATCCTGACGCGTCGGGCGGTGCTGATCCGCCGGAATCCAGTTCTGGCCCTGACGTGCCCCCTGCCATCCATCCCAGGCGGCCGCCGCACGTGTTCCCCTGACGTAGCCGCCCTGGTCCCGAACGCGATAGGCCAGGTCGGCGCGATATTCCACCGGCGTGTCGCGGAACCACCATTGTTCAAAAAGCTCTCTCTCGGTGCTCACCGACTTCTCCAGTGACGCAGCTTCAGCTTGATTCCGCGGCCGCGAATTCGGCTACGCCCAGCACCGTGCAATTCGCGTTCCTGCGGCCTCGCAGGCTGACTTCGTCGCCCATCATGCCGAATCGGACTGCCCTCGGCGCAGCGCGAACCCAGCCTGCCACCCCGTCAGCATATCGCGACGTGCTGCAACAATGCTGTCCGGCACGGGGCATCGTCGTCATGGATAGCGCCATGAGTCGAAGGCCGCTTGCCGGCATGCCCATGAATCGGCTGGAAACGTGGTGTTTATAGGGGAATTTGCCCGACCGTCGGCGAGCATACTCGAGACCCCGACGACCATACCGCACACGGCACTGAACTTCAGCCTTCCCGTTCGTCGGACCGTGCGAGACTCACCCGCACCTTGACGTCAGAGGGTCGTCAACAATCGCAACTGGTGCTCGGTTTCCGTTCCCTTGACCAGCGCATAGCATCGCGTCTCCCGTCGCTCGATCAGTGAAAGGCCTTCAGCATCGGAGAAGGTGTTCCATGCGACGTCGTCAATACTTGCCCATTCTCCGTGAGTTCGCGCAAAGGCACGCAACAGCGGACTGGCTTCACGGCGAAGCACGACACGGTCCGCGTTCAGCACACAGGTCGACCAGCCACCGCGGAGGATCAGGTAATAGGGTATCGAACGGTGATCAATACTCATGAGCAGAGTTGTTTCTTCCATTTTCATCGCGACGAGGTCCAACGGTTCGCATTGCCGATGAAGTCATCGACTTGATCGAGTCGTGCGCGACCACGGCGGGATGATGAAGCCGGCCGGATCGCGGCACTTCCCGACGGCGGACGCTTCTGCTCGCGCGGCCCCCGCAGAAGCCCCGCTCGCGACAACCAGACAGGGAGGAGCCAATGCGCTTCAATACGACACGCTTCCGGATCGATCCGCCGCCCCGCAGGGCCGATGGAGAGTACATCGCACATGCGAGCATTACCACGACGCTGCTGGACGGAGGTGAGAGAGAGGTGCATTCCTGCGGCGATCTGGCCGGCTTCGATGCGCGCGACGATGCGATTGCGTATGCGACGCAATGGGCGGAGGGATGGCTGGCCGCTCAATTTGGCTGAAGGCAAAAAGGCGGTGGCGCAACCGTGGCTCGAGCGTCGGGCATCGTGGCTGCGTTACCGCCTGGGATGCTTCATTTCCTCGGCTTCCATTGCGGCGAGTCGCTCTTCACTTGCGGATACGGGTTCCATGGCTTCGTCGATCGAAGTCAATGCATATTCGCAGGCCAGTTTCACTTCTTCAACGGTAGTCTCTGGCTGCTCGTCGTCGCTAGGCGGTGGGGAAAGCATGTCAGCGAGCATCATCGCCAACTCGGGGGTGTCCCATTGTTCGCCCTTTTGCGCCTTCTTCTTTATATAGTGCCGGATTTCCGCGTCTTGCTCGGGCGAGAGTGGAAGGTGTCGAAACGTGTTGCCTGGGTTAGCGTCAATCATGTGTTGCTCCGAAGTTCGAATGCGACTCCCGTGGACTGCTCCCTGCCATGCGCGTGCACCCGGAACACGATGAGGATGAAGGAGCAGGTTCCTATTGTCGGCAGCGCGAATCCTGAATGCGTTCGAGACGGACCAGAAGCTCGTCCACCTGGACTGCGAGGACCTTGCTTCGCTCGGATTGTGTGCGGAGCTTGTCGAGCTTGACTCGCCAATACGCGGGATCGTTCACGGACGATCTGTTGATGAAGGCGTGTTGCGCTTGCTCAAGCAGCCCGACCGATCGTCTGATATGGGCCAACTCGCGTTCCGCGTCGCAGTACCAGCTCATGTTTGCCGCCTTCTGATTATGATTTTCATCTTGGCTTGCTGCACGGCGCGACGGGCGTACCGATCATTCTTCTTGCCGCTGCGAGGCGGCCGGCCGGCATGCTGCCTGCGTCGCCCGGCCGCCGTACCGCATGCCGGGGATCGGGATGGCGACGCAAAGCCCCCCTCGGCCGGCACGTTGTTCCCGCTGTTCTTCTAGAACATCTTGCGGGGCGGCAACATGCGCTTCGCCCGCAAGCGCTGCCGGGCAACGGCACTGGCTTTTTTCCGCTTGCGCTCCGTCGTGGGCTTTTCGTAGCTGGTGCGACTGCGCAACTCGCGAATCAGCCCGGTCTTCTCGATACCGCGCCGGAATCGCCGCAGCGCGACATCGATGGGTTCGTTGATCTTCAGTGTGATGGTTGTCATGTAACGCCTGTTGGAAAACGGTCGACGGAAAAACTAGCCGAGTCGTGTCATGACGGTGCTCGCTATCGCGTCGGATTCGAACTCCGAATACCCGGCTCCGATTGAAAATGCGCGCACCGCCGCGAACATCTGCAGCTCTTGTTGATGGCATCGCGCAGAATGGGTCATCGCAGCGGGCAGGACAGCGTCGCTCCGAGTGACCTTGCACCGCCTGACCAGATCAAGAAGCTCGTCGACGATCATTTCGCCCTCCCAATTGATGGCAAGTCACGTTGCCATGCGAGTCGTGCTAGAGGGCGTTCGAAAAGAAGCCCAGCTTTTCGCGATTGTCGTCAATGACGCTCTCGGCATAGCGCAGTGACGCACGACGTGCGTCACCGGCAGTGTCGAACGGGCCGTCGCCGAGAAGCCTGAAAGTCTGGCTCTGCGTCAGCGTGTCGGTGGTGCCGCGACGACAAATCTTGACCGCTGCATCGAAGCCGGCCTCGTAGTTGTGCGGGAAGCCATCCAGCGCAGGCACGTGCGGGTAAATCAGTGGATAGATCTCGAATCCACGGTAGATATGCATGCTCATCATGAACTCCTGGCGATCGCTTCTCGGCGACTCGCAAGGACGAGCGTAGGCAGCCAGCATCGCCTGATGCATGGCGCGACGGGTCGTGGTGAAAGGGACAAACGTTGCGCGCGAGGCAATGCGCGACGCAACACGGTGGCAGGTGGAGGGCGAGCGGTCAAACAGCAAACGGAGGCTCGAACGAAACCATCATACGCGCATCGTCGATCGGGTGTGCATTTAATTTCGACCGCGACGAGGCGGATGACGAGGTGCCTTGTCGCACCGTGATCACGGCTCATCCCATGCCGTCGTGCCCTCGTTCATCGAGACGCTTTCGACGTGGCGAGTCGACCAGATGAAGATCACGCCGATCACTGTCGTCGACGAGCATCTTCCCGGCGACCGGACTTTTGCATGTCCACCATCTTCCGGAACTCGACCGAATACAGAAGCACCTCTGCCTGGTGCGCGCCGCCGAGGCATGCACGCATCCATTCATTGATCCGACGATATTGGACAGCCGTGGCTGCGCAACGCATGCCGCCGATCATTCGCCGGCGGCGGCGTTCGATCCGGCGTTGACGGCTGCAGCCAGCGCGGCGATCCGCTCGGCGCGCAACAGCACCGGTCGATCGACCATCTTCCCGTCGACCGTCACCACGCCGCCGTTCGAATCGCGCATCGCATCGAGCACCCGCCGCGCCCAGCGCGCTTCGTCGTCGCTCGGTCGAAAGCACTGGTGCACGAAGCCGATCTGCTTCGGATGGATGCACAGCTTCGCGCCGAATCCCAGCTGCTTGCCATTGAATGCATCGCGCGCGATACGCTCGCCGTCATCGATATCCGGCGTCACGCCGTCGACCGGCGATTCGATCCCGGCCACCCGCGAGATCAGTGCGAGCTGCGAGCGGAAGTGATTGAGCGAAACGCCATCGTCCGACATGCCCATGTCCGCGATGAAATCGAGCGTGCCGAACATCAACCGCTCGACGTACGGCGCTTTCGCAACATCGAGCGCGTTCCACATGCCGCGTGCGCTTTCGATCAACGGATAGACCGGCACACGCCGGCGCGCGAGCGCAACGGCCGCGCACACGTCGTCGGCATGCTCGGCCTTCGGCAGCACGATACCGGCCACGCCCTTCAACGCGCCGAGCGCGGCATCGGCCTCGAACCACCGCGTGTTCCGCGCGTTGATCCGCACGAGCACCGGATGCTCGGGCGAAACCCACGCCGCGATCGCATCGCGCGCTGCCACTTTCGCCTCCGGTTCGACAGCATCCTCCAGATCGATGATGATCGCATCGGCGCCGCTTGCGAGCGCCTTGTCGAAACGCTCCGGCTTGCTCCCCGGCACGAACAAATACGACCGGGCCGGCGCCACGCGGCCACCGCCGGCGCGCATCGCGGCATCAGACGGCATCGACCACCTCCGGAACCCGTTCGAACAGATCGCCGACGAGACCGTAGTCGGCCACGCTGAAGATCGGCGCGTCGGGATCCTTGTTGATCGCGACGATCACCTTCGAATCCTTCATGCCGGCCAGGTGCTGGATCGCACCCGAGATGCCGACCGCGATGTACAGCTGCGGTGCGACGATCTTGCCGGTCTGACCGACCTGATAATCGTTCGGCACGTAGCCGGCATCGACTGCCGCGCGCGATGCGCCGAGTGCGGCGCTCAGCTTGTCGGCCAGCGGCTCCAGCACCTTCGTGTAGTTCTCGCCGCTGCCCAGACCACGGCCGCCCGACACGATGATGCTCGCCGACGTCAGTTCCGGACGGTCGAGCTTCGTCACTTCACGGCTCACGAACTGCGACTTGCCTGTATCGGCCGCCGCTTCGATCTTCTCGACCGCTGCGCTGCCGCCTTCCGCTGCCACCGGATCGAAACCTGTCGCACGCACCGTGATGACCTTGATCGGGTCACTCGACTGCACCGTCGCGATCGCGTTGCCCGCGTAGATCGGGCGCTCGAACGTGTCAGCACTGTCAACAGCCGTGATGTCCGAGATCTGTGCGACGTCCAGCTTCGCGGCGATGCGCGGTGCGATGTTCTTGCCGTACGCAGTCGCCGGCGCGAGGATGTGCGAATAGTCCTTCGCGATGTTCAGCGCGGTCGCCTCGACGTTTTCCGCAAGGCCCGCTTCGAGTTGCGGCGCATCGGCCAGCAACACCTTCGACACACCTGCGATCTTCGCTGCTGCATCGGCTGCCGCTTGCGCGTTGTGGCCCGCGACCAGCACGTGGATGTCGCCACCGATCTTCGCCGCCGCTGCCACCGTATTCAGCGTCGCGGCCTTGATCGACGCGTTGTCGTGTTCTGCAATCACCAGAATCGTCATTTCTTTCCGCTCCCTCTTACAGCACCTTGGCTTCGGTCTTCAGCTTCTCGACCAGCGTCTTCACGTCCGGCACCTTCACGCCGGCCGCGCGCTTCGGCGGCTCGGCCACCTTCAGCGTCTTCAGACGCGGCGCGACGTCCACGCCCAGGTCTTCCGGCTTCACCGTTTCCAGCGGCTTCTTCTTCGCCTTCATGATGTTCGGCAGCGTCACGTAGCGCGGCTCGTTCAGGCGCAGGTCGGTCGTCACGACCGCCGGCAGCGACAGCGACAGCGTTTCCGCGCCGCCGTCTACTTCACGGGCCACCGTGGCACGGCCGTCGGCGATCGTCACCTTGGACGCGAACGTCGCTTGCGGCAGGCCAGCCAGCGCAGCCAGCATCTGGCCCGTCTGGTTCGAATCGTCGTCGATCGCCTGCTTGCCCAGGATCACGAGTTGCGGCTGTTCCTTGTCGACCAGCGCCTTCAGGATCTTCGCGACGGCCAGCGGCTCGACGCTGTCATTCGACTCGACGAGGATCGCGCGATCCGCGCCGATCGCCAGCGCCGTACGCAGCGTTTCCTGCGCTTGCGCGACGCCGACCGACACCGC
This sequence comes from Burkholderia sp. BCC1993, assembly GCF_905339865.1. Taxonomy (NCBI): domain Bacteria; kingdom Pseudomonadati; phylum Pseudomonadota; class Betaproteobacteria; order Burkholderiales; family Burkholderiaceae; genus Burkholderia; species Burkholderia sp. BCC1993. Next base: position 218,524 of record NZ_CAJPGZ010000016.1, read on the forward strand.
GATCACTTCGGTCGCGACACCCGCTTCCTTCAGCCGCACCGCTTCTTCCACCGCGATTTCGTCGAACGGGTTCATCGACATCTTCACGTTCGCGATGTCGACGCCCGTGTTGTCCGACTTCACGCGCACCTTCACGTTGTAATCGACCACTCTTTTCACTGCTACGACGATCTTCACGCGCTGCTCCTCCATCGAGTCGTTGGCATCATCCGGTTTCGCAGGCCATTACACGCGCAAACCCGGCCGGCGACAACTATCCATTGACTCTGCCGGTCATAGCCCGAACCTATTGCGCCGCGCGTTTTCCGGCGCGGCATGCGACACGGCCCGGATGATCCGGGCCGTGTCGTCGATCAGCAGTTCGCTGCCAGCGTGGCGGTAATCGCCAGGAATCGCGCGATATCGTCGGGCGCATGGCAATGGAGCGGCGATATCCGCACCGCGCCGCCGAGCCCGAACGATTTCAGCATCCGCCCCGAATACAGGCTCGACGCAACGCGCTCATAGACGATCACGCCATGCTTTTCGTATTCCCGCACCGCCTGCGTCGGTTCGAGGTTCGCGAAGCCGATCCCGACGATCAGGTCGCGCTCCGTCAGGTCGTCGTGATCCCAGTAGACCTCGACACCGTCGATCGACCGCAGCCCGCGACGACCCTCACACCCGTCGAGCAACGCGGCCAGCAGCGCACGCTCATGCCGTTCGATCCGGTGCATGCCCTCGACGAACAGCGTGCGCCGATCGTCCGAATCGCGGAAATACCGGCCGATCCAGCTCACGTAATCGACGATCGCCGTCACGACCGCGAATTGCGCGGGCGCCGGGCTGCCCAGTTCCCATACGCCGTGCTCCTTCGCGGCAAGCCGGTGATGCGGCAACGCGGCCGCGCGCGGCGACAGCCACGCGATGCCCGACCCGCGGCAACCGAAGAACTTGTACGGCGCGAAGTTGATGCCGTCGACCGGCATGCGCTGCACGTCGATGATGCCGTGCGGCGCATGCTGGACCGCATCGACGACGATGAACAGGTCCGGCTTCTTCTCCCGCGCACGCGCGACGATCGTCTCGATGTCGAATTTCGCGCCGGAGATGTTCGACGCGAACATCACGCTGAGCAGCGCGGTATCGGCGTCGACCAGCGACACGATCGCATCGACGTCCACGCCGCCGGTCTGCGGATTGCTCGGCGCGATGCGCAGCGTCTTGCCGGTGCGTTCCGCGTAATACGTCATCGCATCGTACGACGACGGATGCTCGAGCACGGTCGTCACCGCATTGGTGCCCGGCACGTTCTCCATGATCGCGCGCACCATGTCGAACATCGCGCCCGACGCCGTCAGCGACGCATACACGGTGCCGTCGCGCGCGTTCAGGATCGTGCGAACGTCGTCCTCGCCGCGCGACTGGATCGCCTGGAGATCGAGCGCACGCTCGTGGATGCGCTCCGGGCAGTCGGGCAGCGCATCGATCCGCGCGTATGCGTCGACCGCGGCCTTCAGCCGGAACGATCCGCCCGCGTTGTCGAAGAACAGCCGCGCGCGGCCGTCGATATCGTGATCGACATGATGAAAGCGCGCCTTGACCTGCTGCATCAACGCGTCGGGAAAAAGTGCTCCGCGGGGACTGCTCATCTTCGATGCTCCTGTTTGCTTCAGAATGTTGTGCGATGCATGCATGGCGGCGTTCAGCCGTGCAGCGATTCGAGGTATGCACGGCCCTTGGCCGCGTCGTACTGGCCTTCCCATTTCGCGATGACGAGCGGCGCGAGCGCGTTGCCGACGAGGTTCAGCGCGGTGCGCCCCATGTCCATGATCCGGTCCACGCCGGCGATGAACGCCAGCCCTTCGAGCGGCAGTCCCGCGCTCGCGAGCGTGGCGAGCATGATCACGAACATGAAGCCGGGCACGCCCGCGGCGCCCTTCGACGTGACGACCATGGTCAGCGTCAGCATGATCTGTTGCTGCCAGCCGAGATGCACGCCATACAGCTGCGCGACGAACAGCGTGCCGATGCCGAGATAGATCGACGCGCCGTCGAGGTTGAACGTGTAGCCGGTCGGCACCACGAAGGTCGTGATGCTCTTCGGCACGCCGTAGTCCTCCATCTTCTTCATCAGCTGCGGCAGCACGGTCGCCGAACTGCAGCTCGAGAACGCGATGATCAGCTCGTCCTTGATCACGCGCAGCAGCGTGAGGATGCGGAACCCGAACAGCCGCGCGGTCAGGCCGAGCACGACGATCGCGAACAGCAGGATTGCGAAGTAAGTCACGGCGACCAGCTTCAGCAGCGGCAGCAGCGACCCGAAGCCGAAGCTCGCGACCGTCACCGCGATCAACGCGCACACGCCGACGGGCGCATAGCGCATCACCATGTTCGTCACCTTGAACATCGCATCGGCGACGCCCTTGAGCATCGCGAGCACCGGCTTGCGGTGTTCTTCCGGCACGGTCTGCAGGCCGAGCCCGAACAGCAGCGAGAAGAAGATCACCGGCAGCAGGTCGCCCTTCGCCATCGACGCGACGATGTTGTCCGGGATGATGCCGAGCACCAGCGCCATCAGCCCGTGATGCGCCTGCTGCACCTGTTGGGTGGCTTGCTGGTAGCGGGAAATGTCCGTGTGCGCGAGTTGCGACAGGTCGGTTCCGACGCCCGGCTGCAGCACGTTGCCGATCACGAGCCCGAGCACGATCGCGATCGTCGTGACCACCTCGAAATAGAGCAGCGTCTTCAGGCCGATGCGGCCGAGCGACTTGCCGTCGCCGACGCCCGCGATGCCGATCACCATGCTCGTGAACACGATCGGCACGACGATCATCCGCACGAGCTTGATGAAGATGTCGCCGGCCGGCTGCAGCAACCCGGACACGGCCGTGTCGCGCAATTGCGGAAACCGGTTCAACACGAGCCCGGTCGCGATGCCGACGACGAGCCCGATGACGATCTGCCACGCGAGGCCGATGCGCGGCTTGCGCGCTGCGTCCGGGACGGGCGGGGATTCAATGACGGTGTCCATGCTGTCTCCAAATAAGGGGGGCGGTCGAACGCTGGATACGATGCGGCGCGTTGTCTGACGAACGCGCTCGTCGAACAACGCGACGGGAGAACCTTAAGCAGCCGAAATAGGTAAAAAAAGCGATTTTTTGATATGCGAAAATATCGCTTTTCCTCATCTATCGAGTACCCGGCGATGCTCACGTTCAAGCAGATGGAAGCGCTGTACTGGATCGTGCGACTCGGCTCCTTCGACGCGGCGGCGACACGCCTCAACACGACGCAATCGGCCGTGTCGAAACGGATACAGGAACTCGAACGCACGTTCGACCTGACGGTGTTCGACCGCGCGCATCGCAGCGCCCGGCTCACCGACAAGGGCGCCGAACTGTTCGATCACGCGAAGGCGTTGCTCGAGCAGCGCGACCGCGTCGTCGAGCGGATGAGTTCGAAGGAAGCGCTGGTGCGGCATGTCCGGATCGGCGTGACCGAACTGACCGCGCTGACCTGGCTGCCGCGCCTGATCGCGGCGATCCAGGCCGCCTATCCGCGCGTGCACGTCGAGGCGGAGGTGGACCTGACCGCGGTGCTGCGCGATCGTCTCGCGGCCGACACGATCGACCTGATCGTCGTCCCGCAGATTCATGCGACGGAATCGTTCGCGGCGACGGTGGTCGGCGAAGTCGACAATGCGTGGATGTGCGCGGCCGGGTTCATGCCGAAGCGCAAGACGGCGATTTCATTGACGGACGTCGCGCAGTTTCCGCTGATCCTGCAAGGGACCCTGTCGGGCACGGGGCATCTGTACACGCGCTTTCTGCAGGAACATGGCGTCGCGATGCAGCGCGTGCTGTCGAGCAACAGCCTGATCGCGCAGATCGGCCTCACGCTGTCGGGGCTCGGCGTCAGCTATCTGCCGAAGGCATGCGTCGCGCACCTGGTCACGTGCGCGGCGCTGGAGATCGTGCGCACGCGGCCGGCGCTGCCGCCGGTGCGCTACGTCGCGCTGCATCGTGCGGAACGCGCCCATTCGCTGACCGCCGAGATCGTCCGGCTGGCGGTTCAGGCGTGCGATTTCAGCACGAGCCTGCTGGACCCCGGTGCGCATGATTAGGGTCCCGAACGACCCGGCGGGCCCATGGCGCGATGCGCCCGCATCGGTGCGCACCGACGCACAGGGTCAGATCTTCAGCGTCGTCGACAGATATTTGAATACGGTCGAGACCCGCAGCAGATGTCGCGACTCCCGGTGGGTCAGCACCCACAGCTCGGTCTGACAGTCGGGCAGGACATCGGTCAATTGCACGAGATCGGAGCGGCCGCGTGTCAGAAACGTCGGCAGTATGCCGACGCCCATGCCCAGGGCGACCAGCTCCATCACGGTCAGGATGCTGTTGACCTTGTAGTGCGGCACCACTTTCCTGAAATGACGTTTGCGCCAGATGACCGACGGGTGGCCCGGCAGCGCGTCGTCCGGCGCGATCCAGCGTGCCTTGCCCGCCGTGACGTCTTCATAGCAGCGTGCGGCGGCGTCGTGCCTCGACGCGAAAAGCGCCACGTCGATCGACCCGACATGCTTGCCCACGAGATATTCCGGTGGCTGCCTGGTCGCACGCACCGCGATATCGGCATCGCGGCGCCCCAGGTCGGCGATCTCGTTGCCGGTGTTCAGCTCGTACGCAAGCCGCGGGTGGAGGGCTTCCAGCTGCTTCAGCGCCGGCCCGACCAGCCCGTGCAGAATCGTGTCGGTAGTGGTGATGCGCACGGTGCCCGCCACTTGCTCGGGCGCTTGTTGCGCGATCGAGCGGGCCGATTCGACCTGCACTTCCACTTGCTCCGCGTGTTCGGCCAGCGCCAGCGCGATGTCCTTCGCGCGATAGCCCGAGCGGGTCCGTTCGAACAACTGCTGCTGCAGGCCGCGCTCGATCCGCCTGAGGTTGCGAAACACGGTCGACGCATCCACGTCCAGTCGCTCGCCCGCCTGAACCAGCGTGCCCGAGCGGGACAGCGCCAGTATCGTTTCGAGGTCTGCTGCGCTGAGCTTGTACGACATCCGGTTATCCCCCGTGCATTGCATTTCTGCAATCCTTCATTGTAATCATGCGTATTTCTCAAGCACTTCCGCAATGTCAAATTCGGTGCCGCCTTGCCAACTCTCCCAACGGGTGCCGATATGAATCAATCGATTTCGACGAGTGACAATGCCGCCGCCTATGGCGCGTTGCCGCTCCGCGTGGCATTGGGCCGGCGCAGCCAGCGCTTCGCGCCTGACGTGGCCTGCCACGGCGAGACGACGACATGAGCACGCCCCAATACCACCTCGTCAGCCACGTGCTTTGCCCGTACGTCCAGCGCGCAGTCATCGTGCTGACCGAAAAAGGCGTGCCGTTCGAACGGACGGACGTCGACCTGGGCAACAAGCCGGACTGGTTTCGCAGGATTTCCCCGCTCGGCAAGACCCCTGTGCTGGTCGTCGATGGCACGCCCATCTTCGAATCGGCCGTGATCTGCGACTACCTCGACGAGACGCTCGCGCCGCGGCTGCATCCCGATGCGCCGCTCGAGCGGGCGCGGCATCGCGCCTGGGTCGAGTTCGCATCGGCACTGCTGAACGCCGTGTGGGGGTTCTACACGGCTGCGGACGAAACGGCGCTGGCCGCGACAACCCGTGACATCCGCGCACGATTCGAGCAGCTCGAAGACACGCTCGGCGCCGGCCCGTATTTTGGCGGCGCGCACTTCAGCATCGTGGACGCGGCATTCGGGCCGGTGTTTCGCTACTTCGACGTGTTCGAGCAGATCGACGACTTCGGGTTCTTCGCGGGCCTGCCCAAGGTCACTGCATGGCGGCAACGGCTCGCCGAACGGCCGTCCGTGCGCGCAGCGGTCCGGGCCGACTATCCGCAGCTGCTGATGGACTTCCTGCTCAAGCGCGGCTCGATGCTATCGACGCGTGTCCGCGATCACGTTTTGCGCATCCGGGATTGAACTGAACCACTTTTACGTACCTTACGTGCCTTACGTGCTGGCGACCCGTATCGGGTTGCACCGGCCGCGGGCACGAAGCGCCACCGGCGCAATCGCCGTCGCGTGATCGGTCGCGACACGGCGCTAGCACAAACCCGCCCCCGGTTGCACTGTTCATCGCCGTTCGGGTCCTGTATTGTCCTTCCATCCCCGGTTGCGGAACCGGTGCATGGGAGGCTCACGATGCAGAAAAAAAATGCTGCAGCCGTCTGGATCCTGGTCGCGATGGTGGCAGGCATCCTGATCGGCTACATGATCTTCACGAGCTTTCCCGACAAAAAGGCCACCACCGAAATCGCCGGATACATCTCGCTCGTGTCCGACGTGTTCCTGCGGCTGATCAAGATGGTGATCGGCCCGCTGGTGTTCTCGACGCTCGTCGTCGGCATCGCGCACATGGGCGACGCGGCATCGGTCGGGCGCGTGTTCGCGAAATCGATCGGCTGGTTCGTCACCGCGTCGCTGATCTCGCTGCTGCTCGGGCTGTTCATGGCGAACCTGCTGCGGCCCGGCGAGAACCTCGGCCTGCCGCTGCCGGACATCGGCGCATCGGCGAACCTCGCGACCTCCAAGTTCACGCTCAAGGATTTCGTCGGCCACATGGTGCCGAGGTCGTTCGCCGAGGCGATGAGCAACAACGAAATCCTGCAGATCGTCGTGTTCTCGATGTTCTTCGGCGTCGCGCTCGCCGCGCTCGGCGAGCGCGGCAAGATCCTCGTCGCCGCGATCGACCAGCTGTCGCACGTGATGCTCAAGATCACCGGCTACGTGATGAAGCTCGCGCCGCTCGCGGTGATGGCCGCGATGGCCGCCACCGTCGCGGTCAACGGGCTGTCGGTGCTGCTGAAGTTCGCGGTGTTCATGGGCGACTTCTATGTCAGCCTGTTCCTGCTCTGGACATTGCTCGTCTGTGCCGGGCTGTTGTTCCTCGGGCCGCGCGTATTCAAGTTGCTGGTGCTGATCAAGGAAGCGTTCATGCTGTCGTTCGCGACGGCCAGCTCCGAAGCCGCGTATCCGAAGATCCTCGATGCGCTCGACCGGTTCGGCGTGCGACGCAGGATTTCGAGCTTCGTGATGCCGATGGGCTATTCGTTCAACCTCGACGGCTCGATGATGTACTGCACGTTCGCGTCGCTGTTCATCGCGCAGGCGTACAACATCCACCTGTCGATCGGCACGCAGATCACGATGCTGCTGGTCCTGATGCTCACGTCGAAGGGAATGGCCGGCGTGCCGCGCGCATCGCTCGTCGTGATCGCCGCCACGCTGCACCAGTTCGGGCTTCCGGAGGCCGGGCTGCTGCTGATTCTGGGCGTCGATACGTTCCTCGACATGGGCCGCTCGGCCACCAATGCGGTGGGCAACTCGATTGCGAGCGCGGTGGTCGCGAAGTGGGAAAACCAGCTCATGTCGGAAGCGGAAGCCGAAGCCAACGTGGCGCGCATCGAAGCGGAACAGGAAGCGACGATTGCGCATCCGACGGACGTTTGACGGAGGCCCGGCGATGAAGATGCAGCGATTCTGGCGTGCGCTCGCGCTCGCGGGCCTGCTTGCCGCGGGTGCAACCGCGCGCGCGGAAGATGCGCCGTCCACGCCGCCGCGCGTCGAGCCGTTCGCGCCGGCCCGACTGACCGGCACGCTCGCGAAGGTGCGCAGCAGCGGCACGATCGCGCTCGGCTATCGCGACGCGTCGATCCCGTTCTCGTATCTGAACGCGCGCAACCAGCCGATCGGCTATTCGATCGAGCTCTGCAAGGCGCTCGTGTCGTCGATCGAGGATGCGGTCAACCGGAACCTGACGATCCGCTGGGTGCCGGTCACGTCCGAGAACCGCATCGACGCGGTGGTCAGCGGCACGGTCGACCTGGAATGCGGCTCCACGACGAGCAACCTGGAGCGCCAGAAGCGCGTGGCGTTCTCGCCGATCATCTTCGTGGCCGGCACGAAGGTGATGGTGAAACGCGGCTCGCCGATCCGCTCGTTCCGCGATCTCGCGGGCAAGCAGGTCGCGGTGACGGCCGGCACGACCAACGAGAAGGCGCTGCGCGACCTGGACGCACGGTTCAGGCTCGGGATCCAGCTGCAGGTGGTGCCGGACCATGCGCAGGGCTTCGCGCTCGTCGCGAATGGCCGCGCCGATGCGTTCGCGACGGACGACGTGCTGCTGTACGGCCTGATTGCCGTGAATGCGGGCAAGGGCGGCCAGTACGACGTGGTCGGCGACTTCCTGTCATACGACCCGTACGGCATCATGTTCCGCAAGGACGACCCGCAGCTCGCGCAGGTCGTGAAGAGCACGTTCGAGGAGCTGGCCGTCGACGGCGAGATCACGCGCCAGTACAAGCGCTGGTTCCTGCGCCCGCTTCCGTCGGGCATGAGCCTCAACCTGCCGATGAGCCCGCAGCTGGAGACCATCATCGAGACGATCGGCGTCAAGGGAGAATGAGAGGGCGCCGCCGTCTTCCGCTCGACCCGGACGAGCCGTTCCTGTCGCGCGTGATGCGGCGGCATCACGGGCATCACGGGCGTCACCGGCGTTGTGCGGCAGCCGCGACGCATCCCGCCACGCTATCCGGGGCAGCCATGTGTTCATGCCGTGCGCCCGGTTGACGGGATGTCGTACCGGCTGATCGCACGGACGAATGCAAAAGCGGCCCCGGTGCCTGCCCAGACACCGGGGCCGCTCACCGGCAGCACCGCATTCAACCGACCCGCGCTTCTCCCTGCCGCTCCGCTTCACCATCTTGCGCCGCCGTTCGCGCCAGCACGGGCTTCAGCGCGTGCCCGGTATGGCTCGCCTTCACCTGCGCGAGCCCTTCCGGCGGCGCCGCCGCGACGATCGTGCCGCCGCCCACGCCGCCTTCCGGACCGAGATCGATGATCCAGTCGGCTTCCGCGATCACGTCGAGGTCGTGTTCGATCACGACGACGCTATGCCCGCCGTCGACCAGCCGGTGCAGCACGCGGATCAGCTTCGCGACGTCGGCCATGTGCAGGCCGACCGTCGGCTCGTCGAGCACGTACAGCGTGTGCGGCGCCTTCTGGCCGCGCCGCGTGATGTCGTCGCGCACCTTCGTGAGCTCGGTCACGAGCTTGATCCGCTGCGCCTCGCCGCCGGACAGCGTCGGCGACGGCTGGCCGAGCGTCAGGTAGCCGAGGCCGACGTCCTTCATCAGCTGCAGCGGATGCGCGATGTTCGAAATCGGCGCGAAAAATTCCACCGCTTCGTCGATCTCCATCGTCAGCACGTCGCCGATGTTCCGGCCGCGCCACGTGACCGCGAGCGTTTCCGGGTTGAAGCGCTGCCCGTGGCACACGTCGCACGGCACCTTCACGTCGGGCAGGAAGCTCATCCCGATCGTGCGCACGCCCTGCCCTTCACAGGCCGGGCACCGCCCGTCGCCGGTGTTGAACGAGAAGCGCGACGCCGTGTAGCCGCGCGCCCGCGCCTCCAGCGTATCGGCGAACAGCTTGCGGATCGTGTCCCACACGCCGATGTAGGTGGCCGGACACGAGCGCGGCGTCTTGCCGATCGGCGTCTGGTCGACTTCGAGCACGCGGTCGATCTGCTCCCAGCCGCTCAGCGACGCGCAGCCCTGCCACGCATGCGTGACGTTCAGCGACGGCCGCGGCGCGCTGCGTGCGAGCACGCTCGAGCGGCGGTTCGTGGCCGGCGCATCCTGCTGCGCAGCCTTGCGCGCGCGCCGCGTGGCCGGCGACGACAGCACCGAGCGGCCGACCGCGTCGAGCAGGTTCGTCATCAGCACGTCGCGCGCGAGCGTCGACTTGCCCGAGCCGCTGACGCCCGTCACCGCGACGAGCCGCGCGAGTGGAATGCCGACGGTGACGTCACGCAGGTTGTGCAGCGTCGCGCCGTGCACGGTCAGCCAGCCCTCCGGCACCACCGGCGCGCCCTTCTTGCCCGCCAGGCTCACCGCACGACGCGGCTGCAGCGGGTGCGTCATCGGCTGCGCGAGCAGGCGGCCCGTGACCGAATCGGGCTGCGCGGCCAGATCCGCGACCGCCCCTTCGGCGACCAGCGTGCCGCCGCGCTTGCCGGCGCCCGGGCCAACGTCGATGATGTGATCGGCGCGCCGAATCGTGTCCTCGTCGTGCTCGACGACGACGAGCGTGTTGCCCTTGTCGCCGAGCTTGCGCAGCGCGTCCAGCAGGATCTGATTGTCGCGCGGATGCAGGCCGATGGTCGGCTCGTCGAGCACGTAGCACACGCCCTGCAGGTTGCTGCCGAGCTGCGCCGCGAGCCGGATGCGCTGCGCTTCGCCGCCCGACAGGCTCGGCGCCGCGCGATCGAGGCTCAGGTAGCCGAGCCCGACTTCCTCGAGGAACGCGAGGCGGCTGCCGATCTCGCTGACGATGTCGCGCGCGATCTGCGCGTCGCGGCCGGTCAGTTCCAGCGCGTCGATCCAGCGGCGCGTATCGGACACCGTCCACTGCGCGACCTCGACGATCGGATGCGCGTCGAACGTGACCGCACGCGCGGACGGGTTCAGGCGCGTGCCGTTGCAATCCGGGCACGGCTCGTTGCCGACGCCTTCCGGTTCCTGCTCGTCCGACGGCAGCGTCTGCTCGCGGCCGCGATCGTCCCCGGCGAGTACCGTGTCGTCGTACGCGGCGCGCTGTTCACGCGTGAGCGTGACGCCGGTGCCGACGCAGGTCGTGCACCAGCCGTGCTTGCTGTTGTACGAGAACATCCGCGGGTCGAGTTCCGGGTAGCTCGTGCCGCACACCGGGCACGCGCGCTTGACCGACAGCACCTTGACCTCGCCGACGCGCGCGGTCGAATGGTCGTTCTGCATCGCGTGGTGCAGCCCGTCGAGCGGCGCGAGCAGGTGCATCACGCCCTTGCCGAGCTCGAGCGTCTCGTCGAGCAGGCGCCGCAGCTCGGCCTCGTGGTCCGGCGACACGACGATGTCGGCCACCGGCAGCTCGATCGTATGCTCGCGGAAGCGGTCGAGCTTCGGCCACGGATCGACCGTGACGAACTCGCCGTCCACGCGCAGATGCGTGCTGCCGCGCGCCTTCGCCCACTTCGCGAGATCGGTATACACGCCCTTGCGGTTGACGACGAGCGGCGCGAGAAAACCGACGTGCTCGCCGCGATGGTCGCGCAGCAGCTGCGCGGCGATCGACTCGACGGTTTGCGACGTGACGGGCGTGCCGTCGTGGATGCAATGCTGCAGGCCGAGCTTCACGTACAGCAGCCGCAGGAAGTGCCAGACTTCGGACGTGGTCGCGACCGTGCTCTTGCGGCCGCCGCGCGACAGCCGCTGCTCGATCGCCACCGTCGGCGGAATGCCGTACACGGCGTCCACTTCCGGCCGCCCCGCCGGCTGCACGATCGAGCGCGCATACGCGTTCAGCGATTCGAGGTAGCGGCGCTGGCCTTCGTGGAACAGGATGTCGAACGCGAGCGTCGACTTGCCGGAGCCCGACACGCCGGTGATCACGTTGAACTTGCCGTGCGGGATGTCGACGTCGAGCGCCTTCAGGTTGTGCTCGCGCGCGTTGACGATCCGCACGACGTCCTCGCCCTCGATTGCACGGCGTTCGCGCGCGGCGTTCAGCACGGCCTGCAGCGGCACGCCTTCGTCGGCGAGCGCGGTTTCGCCGTCCATCGCGCGGTCGTACTGCAGCAGCGCGACGCCGGTGTGCGATTGCGCGCAGGCCTTCACGTCGTCGGGCGTGCCCGCGCACAGCACGAGGCCGCCGCCATCGCCGCCTTCCGGGCCGAGATCGATCAGCCAGTCGGCCGCGCGGATCACGTCGAGGTTGTGCTCGATCACGATCAGCGAATGGCCGGCCGCGAGCAGCTTGCCGAACGCCTGCATCAGCTTCGCGATATCGTCGAAATGCAGCCCGGTGGTGGGCTCGTCGAACATGAACAGCTTCGTGCGCGCGATGCGCGCCTCTTCGCTGGCAATCCGGCGCCCGCCGGCCGCCGCCGCCGATTCGGCGAGGAAGCCGGCCAGCTTCAGCCGCTGCGCTTCGCCGCCCGACAACGTCGGCACCGGCTGGCCGAGCTTCACGTATTCGAGGCCGACGTCGACGATCGGCTGCAGCACGCGCAGCACCTCGGCGTCGGTCGCGAAGAACGCGGCCGCCTCGCTGACGGTCAGGTCGAGCACGTCGGCGATGTTCAGCGCGCGGCCGTCGCGCTCGATGCGCACTTCGAGAATCTCGGCGCGGTAGCGGCTGCCGTCGCAATCCGGGCAACGCAGGTAGACGTCGCTCAGGAACTGCATCTCGATGTGCTCGAAACCCGAGCCGCCGCAGGTCGGGCAACGGCCGTCGCCCGAGTTGAAGCTGAACGTGCCGGCGCCGTAGCCGCGCTGCAGCGCGAGCGGCGCCTTCGCGAACAGCTTGCGGATCTCGTCGAACGCGCCGACGTAGCTGGCCGGGTTCGAACGCGTGGTCTTGCCGATCGGCGACTGGTCGACGAACACGACGTCGCCGACCTGGTCGGCACCCGTGAGCGTGCGGAACGCGCCCGGCGACTCGGTCGCCTTGCCGTGGTGGCGCGCCATCGCCGGATAGAGCACGTCCTGCAGCAGCGTCGACTTGCCGGAGCCCGACACGCCCGTCACGCACACGAGCCGCTGCAGCGGAATCCCGACCGTCACGTCGCGCAGGTTGTGCTCGGTCGCGCCTTCGAGCACGATGCGCGGCGTGTTTGCTTCGACCGGACGGCGCGCCCAGTTCGACGCATGCGCGACGTGCTTGCGGCCGCCGAGATATTCGCCCGTCAGCGTGCGCGCGGCACGGATGTCGGCCGGCGTACCGTCGTAGACGATCGTGCCGCCGCGCTCGCCGGGGCCCGGGCCCATGTCGATCAGCCGGTCGGCCGCGAGCATCACCGACGGATCGTGCTCGACCACCACCAGCGTATTGCCCGCGTCGCGCAGCCGCTGCATCGCCTCGACGATTCGCGTGAGGTCGCGCGGATGCAGCCCGATGCTCGGCTCGTCGAGCACGAACAGCGTTTTCGTGAGCGACGTGCCGAGCGCGGTGGTCAGATTGATCCGCTGCACCTCGCCGCCCGACAGCGTGCGGCTTTGCCGGTCGAGCGTCAGGTAGCCGAGCCCCACGTCGCACAGGTATTTCAGGCGCGTGCGCACCTCGGCGAGCAGCAGTTTCAGCGCATCGTCGAGCAGCGCGCTCGGCAGGCTGACTTCGTCGAAGAAGCGGCGGATGCGCTCGATCGGCAGCAGCATCAGGTCGTGCACCGTCAGGCCCGGCAGCGCTTCGAGCTGCGCGCGCGTCCAGTCGACGCCGCGCGGCATGAAGCGATCGGCGGGCGCGAGCACCGCATCGGCGTTCGCCTTCGAGCCGAGCCGCCACTGCAGCGATTCCGTCTTCAGGCGCGCGCCGCCGCAGACCTCGCACGGCGTGTAGCTGCGGTACTTCGACAGCAGCACGCGGATATGCATCTTGTACGCTTTCGATTCGAGATAGCCGAAGAAGCGTTTCACGCCGTACCACTGGCTCTGCCACTTGCCGTTCCAGTCCGGCGAGCCGTTGATCACCCAGTCGCGCTCGGCGTCGGTCAGGTCGGACCACGGCGTGTCGCGGCGGATGTCCGCCTTCGCCGCGTAGCGCATCAGGTCGTCCTGGCACTCCTTCCAGGCGGGCGTCTGCATCGGCTTGATCGCGCCGCCGCGCAGCGTCTTGCGCGCGTCGGGGATCACCAGGCCGAGATCGACGCCGATCACGCGGCCGAAGCCGCGGCAGGTCTCGCACGCGCCGTAGGCCGAGTTGAACGAGAACAGCGCCGCCTGCGGCTCTGCGTAGCGCAGGTCGCTGTCGGGATCGTGCAGCCCGGTGGAGAAACGCCACACCTGCGGCTCGGCCAGCGCGTTGTCCGCTTCCGGCGCGAGCACGTAGACGTTCACGCGGCCGCCGCCGCGCTTCAGCGACGCCTCGATCGCCTCGACCACGCGCACCTTGTCGGCCTGCTGCACGCGGAAGCGGTCGGCCACCACATCGAGCAGCTTGCGCGGGCCGGTGGGCGACGCGACTTCGCGCTGCGCCTGCACGCGCGTGTAGCCGCTCGCCGACAGCCACTGCGCGACTTCTTCGTCGGACACGCTTTCCGGCAACTCGACCGGAAACGTGACAACGACGCGCGGATCGCCGGCGCGCGTGCGCTCGACGAGTTCCGCGTAGATCGTCTCCGGCGTGTCATGCCGCACCTGCCGTGCGGTCTGGCGGTCGAACAGCTCGGCCGCGCGCGCGTACAGCAGCTTCAGGTGATCGTTGAGCTCGGTCATCGTGCCGACGGTCGAACGCGAGCTGCGGACCGGGTTGGTCTGGTCGATCGCGATCGCGGGCGGCACGCCGTCGACGCGCTCGACCTGCGGGCGGTCCATCCGGTCGAGGAACTGCCGCGCATATGCGCTGAAGGTTTCGACGTAGCGCCGCTGGCCTTCCGCGTACAGCGTGTCGAACACGAGGCTCGACTTGCCGGAGCCCGACGGGCCGGTGACGACCGTCATTTCGCCGGTGCGCAGGTCGAGATCGAGGTTCTTGAGGTTGTGCTGACGTGCTCCGCGAATGCGGATCAGATTGCTGGATGACAATTTGCCTGCCCGTCTGAATGAGTTAGCCGGAATCACGGTGCCGGAACGCAGCGGCGGATGCCCGCAAGCGCGGCGCACGTGCCGCACGGGTCATGCCCGCGCCGCTCGAGTTCGACGGATACTATACTGTATATTCATACAGGCGCGACCTGAAGGTCGCTATCGAAACTGTCTCGCTGATAGTGATTGGACGAGACCTGCTGTTCTGCCAGCAGTAGCCTACTCGATCGTGCGTCGCTGGTAACGGCGGGGTGCGGAGCATCGAGGACAACGACCGGGGCCGCAAGGCCTAGCCCGAGCCGCGAGGCGAAGGCGACACCTGCAAGCATCGACGCGGGAGCTGGAAGGGCTCGGGTGGCACGGTTAGCGGCCACAGCTAGCCTGCGTGCTGCCATGAAGCAGGTACACATGCCGGTCGGTACGTTGTGCCGCCGGGTTGGTTTAACCACTGGCTGTGACGATCGAGAAGTAGCCGGCGATCGTCTTGAGCGTGGCCGGGTCGGTGATGTTGGCGTGGCACGCATAACCGGCGACGACACCGAGGATCATGCCGACTGCGATGCTGAGGGTGAGGCGATTTTTCATCAGTTGCTCCGAGAAAGCCCGTCCTTCAGCACGGGAAGGAAAGGAGCGCCGCTGTTTGACAGCGGCATTCCACCGTTAAAATGGCCGGCATGATCCTTGTCTATCGCTACCGGGTGAAATCGCTCAACGGACTGCTTAACGAGCAGAGCCGCGCGGTGAACTTCGTCTGGAACTTCTGCAACGACACGCAGAAGCACGCGCTCAAGTGGGGCAAGAAGTGGCCGACGGGATTCGATCTGAACGTACTGACGACGGGGAGTAGCAAGGAGCTCGGCATCCACTCCGGCACGATCAACGCGACGTGCGAGCAATACGCGAAATCGCGCAGTCAGCACCGGCGACCTTACTTGCGCTATCGGGGCAAAAGGTCTCTTGGCTGGGTGCCGCTGAAAGGCCGTGACCTGAAGCGCGAAGGCGATGCGTTTCGCCTAGCCGGGAAGACCTTCCGCGTGTTCAACAGTCGGCCACTTCCCGAAGGCAAGATCAAGGACGGGACCAACTTTGCGCAGGATGCGCGTGGCAACTGGTTTCTCAACATCGTGATCGAGATGCCCGATGTGCAGGCCCGCCCGATCCGTTCCGGCGTCGGCATCGATCTCGGCCTGAAAGACTTCGCCACACTTTCGACCGGCGAGAAACTGCCGAATGACCGGTTCGGCCGGCGCGCGGCGGAAAAGCTCGCGAAAGCGCAGCGAGCACGAAAGCACAAACGACATATCGCGAAGCTGCACGCCAAGGTGGCCAATGCCCGCGCCGACTTCCAGCACAAGCTCGCGCTTGATCTGGTGCGGCGCTTCGATTACATCGCGGTCGGCAACGTGTCGGCTGTCAAACTCGCCAAAACCAGGATGGCGAACAGCGTCTACGACGCATCCTGGTCGTCCTTCCGAAACAAGCTCCGCTACAAAGCGATCGCGCACGGAGCCACGTTCGAGGAAGTCGACGAAAGCGGTTCTACCCAGTCCTGTTCGTCGTGCGGGTCGAAAGACAGCACGACGCGGCCGAAAGGTATCGCGGGACTGAGAATAAGAGAGTGGGCCTGTAGTGACTGTGGTGTCGAACATGATCGAGATACCAACGCTGCTGTGAACATTCTCCGATGCGGACGTGCATCGCCAGGTGTGGGAATCATCTCCCTTTAGGGAGAGGAGGACGTCAAGTCCATTCGTCCTTGGGTGGCACCCCGCCGCCGGAAGGCGGTGAGCGCTGCGAAGAAGGCCGCGCGACGCCGGTCATGCGTCGTATGTGCCGTTGGAACGAATGGTAGGGACGGCCGAAAAAACCGTGATGCCGGTGCAACATGGCGGTATGCGAGCGCCGCATAACGCGGGAAAACCCTGATTCAGCCGAGCCGGGCAGGCGCGGCGCGCAGATGCTGCCAGAGGGTGTCGAGGAATTCGCTGCGATTGGACACGTCGCGATACACGCGCAGCTCGACGTCCAGGTTCCACGCCGCCGGGCCGGCCGGCACGAGGTCGCCGGCCGCCAGTTCGGCGGCGATCGCGCTGCGGGGCAGCCACGCGACGCCCTCGCCTTCCATCACGAGCTTCTTGAGCACTTCGGCCATGTCGGACTCGTAGTGCAGCTGCAAGGCCGGCGCATCCGGGGCGCGGCCGAGCAGCAGCGCGAGACAGCGGCCGAAGTAGCTGGTTTCCGTGTAGGTAATCAGCGGCAGCGGATTCTGCTTCGTTCCGGGCAGGCGAAACGCGGGCGCCGATCGACGGTTCGGCCGGCACGCCGGCATCAGCGTGTCGAGGCCCACCGTCAGGTGCGCGTACTTCGCGGGGTCGAGATGGAGCGGCAGCTCGGGATGGTGATACGCGAACATCAGCTCGCAGTTGCCGTTGACGAGCATCAGGATCGAGTCGTGGACGTTCGTCGGAATGACACGCGCCCGCACTTCGCCGAAATGCGGCGCGAGCGCCTTGAGCCAGGCCGGCAGGAAACTCAGCGCGATCGTGTGGCCCGCGGCGATCTGCAGGCTCTTGCCGGCGATCCGCTGCTCGGTGCGGATGATCGCGCGGGTATCGTACAGGCGGCTGATGACGTCTTCGGCCGTTTCGCGGAACAGGCGCCCCGCCGGCGTCAGCACCGGCGGAAAGCTGCTGCGGTCGATCAGCTCGGCGCCGATCCACTGCTCGAGCGACTGGATGCGGCGGCTGAAGCCCGATTGCGTGACGTTGCGAAATTCAGCCGCGCGGGAAAAGCTCTGGTATTGCGCGAGCGCGAGGAAATCCTCGATCCATTTGATTTCCATGGTGGCCTTGGAGGTCGCGGGTGAGCCGGCCCGCGCGTCGCCTGGGTCGTGGCGAAGCGCGGGCCGACGGACGCCTCCATTTTATGGGCAGCGCGCAATGTCGCGTTCAACCCTCCTGGCGCTCGATCAGGAAGCGCTCGCGGCGCTTCCCCTTGATCCATGCCGGCTCGCGTCCCCGACCGGACCACGTCGCCCCGGTGTTCGGATCGCGATACTTCGGCGCAACGGCAGGCGTTTTTCGCGCCGCCCTTCTGGTACTGCCCTGACGGCCGAATATCTGTCTCGGGGTCAACCCATATTCGGCGACACGGGCACGGACCTCCTGCAGCACGGTCTCGAGTTCGGCCTGTCGCGCTTCCTCGGCGCGTTTCATCAGTTCATTGGCTTGCGCCTTCAATTCGCGATAGCCTGACATCCCTTTCCTCCCAATTGCTCCGGCGCCATGAAAAGCCGAACGGGGCGCAAGCCCCGACCGACTCGTTGTGTTGTCAACGGGTGGTGTCACGCGCGTGCGCCCGACGCGGCACGAGGCCTGTCTCCCTGCGTATCGGATGCGTCGGCAACACGCGTGCGCACGTCGTTCAGAACGGCAGCTCGACGTCCGGCTTCGCGGCCGTCAGCACGCGGCGGAAGTCCGCCTGGATGCGCTCGAGCCCTTCCTTGGTCTCCGCTTCGAACCGCAGCACGACCACCGGCGTCGTGTTCGACGAACGCGCGAGGCCGAAGCCGTTCGGGTACTCGACGCGCAGGCCGTCGATCGTCACGACTTCGTCGGCGCCGTCGAACG